>CANLGS010000046.1 GCA_947490035.1 Gemmataceae bacterium | reverse complement strand
TCCTCACTCCTCACTCCTCACTCCTCACTCCTCACTCCTCACTCCTCACTCCTCACTCCTCACTACTTTTCCGGTCCCATGCCGGGCAGCACCGGGATCGGGCTGAGCGGCGGGCCGAGGGTCTGCGCCCCGAGGCCGCGACCGGTGTCGGTGAGCGCCGTGCCGGCGCGGTACTTCGCGCCCTCGCCCGGCTCGTGGCCCGGCGGCGTGACCCGCCACTTCGGTCCCCCCAGCGACCACTCCGCACCCGTCTTGAACAAGCGCGACATCTCCTTCGGGTCGAAGTCGGTACTCGCCAGCGGCGAGTTGACCTCCTTCGGGATCACCGACACGTTGTAGTTCATCCCGGTCATCGCGGTCAGCAGGAACATCTTGTGCAGGTCGCTGCGCGTCTGGTCGTAGACGATGGTGGAGATGGCGTTGCTCGCGATGGCGAACGTGCGCGCCTTCACCGGCGTCGGGTCGGGGTACATCTTCCCCGCGACCAGCACGTACACCTCGGACCCGTACAGCCAGCCGGCGGGCAGCTTCGCGCGCGCGCCGGGCGGCACCCACGGCGGGGCGAAGAACATGGAGGAGGTCGTGCCGCCGTCGATGTCGCGCTCGACGTAAGGCTTGCCGTCCACCGTCATCGGGATGCGCACCGGCGGGAAGAAGCCGGGGATGGACGCGGACGCGAGCAGCACCTTGCGGAACAGCTCGCGGCTCTCGCAGGTGCCGCGCGCGGCGATCGCGCCCATGTCCCACACGACCGCGCGGCGGGCGTCGAGGTCGGTGGTGCCGACGTAGAACCGCCGCCCCTTCGCGTGTTCGGCCGCGAACCGGGCGATGCGCGCGTCGGTCGCCACCTCGTGGATGAGCTGCCCGAGTGGGCTGCTGTCCGCGAGCGACTCCGACATGATCGCCCGGACGATGCGATTCCGCTCGTAGATGTGCGAACTCTGGAGCGTGGTGTAGCACCGCTGTAGTTCGCCGTCCTCGGACGGCCCCAGGAAGGCGAACGCGCCGATCAGCGCGCCGGTACTGATGCCGGTCACCACGTCGAACTCGGGTCGGGTGCCGGTCGCGGTCCAGCCGACGAGGACGCCGGCCGGGTACGCCCCGTAGGAGCCGCCGCCGGTGACGACGAGGACGTGCTTCTTCTGGAACGGCACGTCGGGCTTGACCGACGCGCGGGCCTTGTCCGCGAATGCGAGCAACGCTTCCGTGCTGATGGTGCTGCGCCCGGCTTCCTGGGCTTCGATGTCGAGCCACCCGACGGACGCTTTGAGTTCTTCGGTGGTGCGCTCTCCGCGCGCGCTGCCCCGCTTAAAGGGCGTCAACCCGCTGGCCCCGTCGCCCGGGCTGGCGCACCCGATGACGGCGGCGCCCAGGAGCAGCACCAGACCGAACGCCGGCCCCGGTCGTGATATCGTGCGGAGCATTCGTCCCCCCCCAAGAACCGAGGGGGATAACGTGGGGCGGCGAAACCCGCAAGAGAAAACAATTCCGTTCAGACCGCTTATCCGCAAGAGGAGGCGGAGTTGCGAAGCCGCGAGCGGCTCCGAGCAGCTTACTTGCGGTGCCGAATCCGGGCGCGCATGCGGCGCTTCTTCCGACCCACCTTCCGCCGACCGGTGCCGCGACGCCGACCCATGATTCGCTCCTGAAGTCAGAAATTGTAAGGGACGTTTGTGTTTCGTGAGGAAAGCGTGATTCTAAGCCGCGGACCGGCGAGCGACAAGGGCGGGCGCGCCGGCGCAATCGTTGCGCGCCGCGCCCGCGACCCGCGCCGCGCCCGTTCTCGCCGGGATATGGAATCCGCGAGTTGCGCTTCCGCGAACAGACGGCACGATACCCGCAACCGGCCTCAGGGTTGTCCGCGTTCCGCCGTGGCGATATACTTTCTACTTGTTTCGAGAAAGGCGGCCGCGGCCGCCGGACGGAGTACGCGGCGGATGCGGTTCCACCTGATCGACCGAATCGACCGCTGGGAAGCGGGCAAGACGCTCGCGGCGACGAAGTACCTCGCGCTGGGGGAAGAGTACCTCGCGGACCACTTCCCGTCGTTCCCGGTCATGCCCGGTGTGCTGATGCTCCAGGCGTGCGTGGAAGCGTCGGCGTGGCTGTGGCGCGCGACCACCGACTTCGCGCACCCGGTCATTGTGCTGCGCGAACTGAAGAACGCGAAGTACGGCACGTTCATGCAACCGGGCCACTGGATGAACGTGACGACCGAACTGACGAAGGTGGACGCGGCGGCCGGCACCGCGACGTTCAAGTGCAAAGGCGCGAACGACGCCAACGAGCCGACCGTGAACGCGATCTTCGTGCTACACGGCTACTCGCTCGCGGGCCGCGGGCCAACCGGCGCCGCGACCGACGCGAAGTTGCTCGAACACTGGAAGACCCGCTGGGCGCTGCTCACGGGCGGGCTGCGAGGTTAGGGCGGGTTAGCCGCGAGCCGAAGGCGAGCGAGAGGAACCGATGATTTTGAAGGACCAAATCGCGCTGGTGACGGGCGGGAGTCGCGGCATCGGCCGCGGCATCGTACTGGCGCTGGCGCGCGAAGGCGCGAAGGTGACGTTCGTGTACCGCGGCAACCAGGACGCCGCGAACGCGCTCGTAGCGGAGGTCGCGGCGGCCGGCGGAGTCGCGAAGGCTGTGCAGGCGGACGTGGCCGACCCCACCGCGGGCGAAACCGTCGTGGGCGGGGTTCTGGCGGAACACGGGCGAGTTGATATTCTGGTCAACAACGCCGGCGTCATCCGCGACAAACTGTTCCTCCGGATGGACGCCGAGGACTGGAACGCGGTCATCAACACGAACCTGACGGGCACGTTCGCGTTCTGTAAGGCCGTGGCCCAGCCGATGGCGTTCAAGCAGCGGTCGGGGCGGATCATCAACGTGTCGAGCATCGCCGCCGAACACGTGAACAAGGGCCAGGCGAATTACGCGGCGAGCAAGGGCGCGATCAACAGTTTCACCCGCGTCCTCGCGGCGGAACTCGGCGCCCGGAACGTACTGGTGAACGCCGTCGCCCCCGGCTTCATTGCGACCGACATGAGCCAGGCCGTGGTGAACATGGCCGGCGCGGACAACCTCAAGAAGCTCATCCCGGTGCGCCGGCTCGGCACCGCGGATGACATCGCCAACGTGGTCCTCTTCCTCTGTGGCCCCGGAGCGGCGTACATCACCGGGCAGGTGATTACCGTGGACGGCGGCCTCAGCCTCGGAGCGGTGTCCGGCTGACCAGCCGGTTGGAGAACCTTCAAATGACGCGCGAAGACATTTTCGGCATCGTCCGCAAAACCCTGGTGGAGGCACTGAGCGTCGATGACGACCAGGTGACGCCGACCGCGCGACTCAAGGGCGACTTGGGCGCCGAGTCCATCGACTTCCTCGACATCGTATTCCGACTGGAAAAGCAGTTCGGCGTGACGATCCCGCGCGAGGAGCTGTTCCCGGAGTCCATCTTCCAGGGCGACACCGGCTTCGTCGCCGGCGGGAAGGTGACCCCCGTCGGACTCGTCGAACTCGAAAAGCAGATGCCCTACGCCAACCTCACCGACTTCAAGAACGACCCCCGGCTCGACAAGGTCGAAGACCTGTTCACCGTCGATCTGATCGTGCGCTACCTCGAAGGCAAAGTCGCCGCCAAGAAGTGACCGGGTAGGTGCCGCTTGCCGAGCGGCACGGCTGCACAACTCCAATCGTCTCCTGAGTGCCCGCATTGTTCACACGCGGGTTAGCCCGTGCCGCTCGGCAAGCGGCACCTACCGAAGACACCCCATGCGCTGGACCTGGATCGACCGGTTCGTGACGTTCGAGTCCGGTAAGTCGGCGACGGCGGTGAAGAACCTCAGCCTCGCCGAAGACCACTTCGCCGACCACTTCCCCGGCTTCCCGGTGATGCCCGCGCCGCTCATCCTCGAGGGTCTGGCCCAGACCGGCGGCATCCTCGTGGGTGAGGCTCGACAGTACCGCGAGAACGTGGTGCTGGCGAAGATGTCCAACGCGAAGTTCCACCGCGACGCGCTCGCCGGCGAACAGTTGACCTACACGACCACAATCGTGGACCTGAACGACACCGGCGCGCGGGTGTCGGCCACCGCCCACAGCGGAGCCGAACTCGTCGCCGAGGTGGAGATTCTGTTCGCCCACGCGAACCCGAGCCAACTTCCGCCGGGGCTGCCCGACACCAAGTTCGTCTTCAGCGGCGAACTGACGCACCTGCTCCGCATGGCCGCGGCGGTGAGTAAACCGTCTTGAGAGTGGTCCGCTCGCTCCGTGGCGGCCTTCTGCCTTTACTCTTGTGGCACAGACATTCCTGTCCGTGCGGCTGGCCCGGCGAAGCGCACAGACAGGAATGTCTGTGCCACAAGACAAGAGCCGAAGCACACAGACAGGAATGTCTGTGCCACAAGACAAGAGCCGAAGCACACAGACAGGAATGTCTGTGCCACAAGACAAGAGCCGCCACGGAGTGGCAGGCTACTATCCGGACCAAACAACCCAACTTACCTGCGTTACTGAACCTTCCCCGCCAGAAAACCCGTCGCCGTAAGTGAATCGGACGCAAGTCCCCCGGACGAATACGTTAACTCTTGAAGTACCGGGCGCCCCGCGGGGTGCCGGCCGTCGTTCGGAGTTCCGCCCCGAGTGGCCGACATGGTAAGCAACCCCCGCCGCACCGTCCTGACCGGCTTCGGCGTCCTCAGCCCGATCGGGTCCACGCCCGAAGCGTTCTGGGACGCGCTCGTCGCGGGCGCCTGCGGCGTCCGCACGATCTCGCTCTTCGACGCGTCCGTGCTCCCGTGCCACATCGCCGGCGAGGTGCCGGGCTTTTCCGCCAAGGCGATGATCGACAAGGCCAACCGCCGGTCGCTCAACGCGATGGCCCGGACGGTGGAACTCGGCGTCATCGGCTCGCAACTCGCGATGCAAAGCGCCGGCATCGCGAAGGGCACGATTCCCCCGGACCGGATCGGGGTCGAGTTCGCCTCGCTCATGGGCGCGACCGAACTGAACGACATGGCCGCCGCGAGCAAGGCGGCGGCGCCCGACGGCGACACCGTCAGCTACGCCGCCTGGGGCGCGGCCGGGTTGTCCGAGATCACGCCCCTGTGGATGCTGAAATACCTGCCGAACATGCCGGCCTGCCACACCACCATCTTTTACGACATCCAGGGGCCGAGCAACACGCAGATCCCCGGCGACACGTCGGGTCTAGTCGCGCTGTTCGAAGCCGCCCGCATCCTCCGGCGCGGCGCGGCCGACGTGATGGTCGTCGGCGGTAGCGAGGCCCGCCTCAACCCGATCACGCTGAGCCGGCACAACCTGTTCGTCCAACTGTCGAAGCGAAACGACGACCCGACCCACGCGGTCCGGCCGTTCGACGCGGCCCGCGACGGCACCGTTCTGGGCGAAGGGTCGGCGGTCTTCGCACTGGAAGAACTCGACCACGCCCGCAACCGGAACGCCACGATTCTCGGCGAACTCGCGGGCTGGGCAGCCGGCGTCGATCGCGGCAAGAAGGGGCCGGGCCTTGCGCGAGTGATCCGAAACGCTCTGGCCTCCGCCGGCATCCAACCGTCCGACGTGGACCACGTGAACGCGCACGGCACCGGTACGACGGCGGGCGACGCGTTCGAGGCGCGCGGCATTGCGGAGGTGTTCGGGCGGGATGTGCCGGTATTCGCACCGCTGAGCCGGTTCGGGAACCTCGGCGCCGCGTCTGGGCTGATGGAATTGGCGTGCAGCGTGCTTGCTCTCAAGAACGGGCTGTTGCCCGGCACGCTCAACCACGAAGCGCCGGCGCCCGACTGCCCGGTCACGGTCCACGCAGGCGCGCCGCGGCCCACGACGAAGCCGTTCGCGGTCAAGGTGACCTACACCGACCTCGGCCAGTGCGCCGCGGCGGTCGTGAAGAGGTGGGACAGCTAGGTGAACCGCGACCGTAAGGAAGCGGGTGGGCATACCTCACCAAGACACCCGCTCCCTTACGGTCGCGGTTCACCAGAGAGGTCGAGTGATGCGTAGGCGAGTGGTTATCACCGGGATGGGCGTCATCACCCCGCTGGGTCACAGCCCGGCCGAGCTGTTCGCCAGCGTCGTCGCGGGGCGGACCGCCGTCGCGCCGATCGCGCACTTCGACGCGCGCACGTTCCCGACCACGTTCGCGTCGCAGGTGTCGGGCTTCGATCTCGCGAAGTACCTGCCGGACGCGGCGAAGTTCCGCAACTGCGGCGTGAACACCAAGTACGCGCTCGCCGCCGCCAAGCAAGCACTCGCCGACGCCGGGCTGCTGGAAATCAAGGGCGACCGCTCGCGGATGGGCGTCTACCTCGGGTCCGGTGAAGGGCAAGAGAACTTCGAGGCGCTGACGACCAGCATCGCGAAGGCGACCCCGGCGGGCGAGCGCACCGCGAACTACCACGCCGCCGCCGCCCTGCTGTTCGTGCGGCTCAACGGCCCGCAGGAAGCGGAAGCGGAGATGTACGCGCCGTCCGGCTACCTGGCCGACACGTTCGGCCTCGACGGGCCGTTCGCGTCGTGCCAGACGGCGTGCGCCGCGAGCTCGCAGGCCATCGGCGAAGCGGGAGAAATGATCCGCACCGGCGAAGCCGACGTGATGCTCGCCGGCGGGTCGCACAGCATGATCACGCCCACGGGCATTACCGGCTTCAACCGGCTGACGGCGCTGTCGCAGCGCAACGACAGCCCGGCCACCGCGAGCCGCCCGTTCGACCTCACCCGCGACGGCTTCGTCATCGGCGAGGGCGCCGGCTTGGTCGTCCTTGAAGAACTCGAACACGCGAAGGCGCGCGGCGCGACCATCATCGCGGAGCTGACCGGCTACGGCTCGACGGCCGACGCGTTCCGTATGACCGACCCGCACCCGGAGGGCAAGGGCGCGATTCGCTGTATGGCGAACGCGTTGGCCGACGCCGGACTGAACGCGGCCGACATCGGCTACATCAACGCGCACGGCACGAGCACGCAGGCCAACGACGCCGCCGAGACCGCCGCGATCAAGGCCGTTTTCGGTGCGCACGCTTATAAGGTGCCGGTGTCGAGCAGCAAGAGTATGCTCGGCCACCTGATCGCCGCCGCGGGGGTGGCCGAACTGGTGATCTCGGTGATGGCGATTCAGAAGGGCGTGATCCCGCCGACGATCAACCTGGAAACGCCCGACCCCGCGTGTGATCTGGACTACGTCCCGCACCAGGCCCGCGAGGTGCGGTTCCGGCACGCGCTGTCCAACAGCTTCGGCTTCGGCGGTCAGAACATCGCGCTGGTCGCCAGCGCGTTCAAGGGCTAAGTGCTTTCTTTTGCGAAGCCGCGAGCGGCGGAGACCGGGCGCCGTCCCCGGTCGTTTCAATATGATGAGAGGTTGGTGATTGTAACAAGGAGGTTCTTCGTCGTTGCGGCGAGCGATTTGTGACTTGGAAGCGAGTCGTCCGACCCGGAGGTTCCAGGGTGGTTTTCTGGCTGTGGATTGTGATCTCGGTGCTCGCCGTCCCGCCCATCGCGGTGGGACTGGTGATGGCCGTGGTGTACCTCTACGTTCGCTGGCGGTACATGGGGTTCCTGACCCGAATCTTTCAGGAAAAGCCGCTGTTCGTCGTGCCGCGAGGCGAGCCGGACCCGCGCGCCGAGGAGGTCACGCTCCGGGCGGCCGACGGGCTGTCGCTGCGCGGCTGCTACCCCCCGACTACCGCACCGCGGCGCCGCGGCGTGATCCTGTTCGGGCTGGAATTCGGCTCGAATCGCTGGGCGTGCCGGCAGTACTGCCAGGCGCTCATCGAGTCCGGCTACGACGTGTTCGCGGTCGAACCGCGGAACCAGGGCGACAGCGACCGCGACGCCAGTTACGAACCGCTCCAGTGGGTGACCGACCGCGACGTGTCCGACCTGCGCGCGGCCGTCGCGTACCTCCGCGCGCGCCCGGACGCGGACCTCCACGGTATCGGCATCTTCGGCATCAGCAAGGGCGGCAGCACCGGGCTGTTGATCGCGTCCACCGACCCGTGGGTGAAGTGCGTCGCGACCGACGGCATGTACGGGACGCACACGACGATGGTGCCGTACATGCAGCGGTGGATTCAGATCTACAGCGGCGCCCACCGGCTCCAGCGGGTGATTCCCGGTTGGTTCTACGGCATGGTCGGCAACGTGGGCGTGAAGCGCGTGGCCCGCAACCGCGGCGTCACCTACCCGAGTGTGGAGAAGGCCGCGAGCCGGTTGAACCGCCCGCTGCTGATGATCCACGGCGGCGGCGACACCTACATCAAGCCGGAGATGGCCGAATCGCTCTTCGCCCGCGCGTCGGGGCAGAAGAAGTTGTGGATGGTGCCGAAGGCGAAGCACAACCAGGCGCTGCACGTCGCCGGCGAAGAGTACAACCGCACGGTGGTCGAGTTCTTCGACCGCCACCTGGCCCGCCAGGTGGCGGAGCCGGTGCCAGTGTGAGAGTAGCCCGCCACTCCGTGGCGGGCTTCTGCCTTGGTTTTGGTGGCACAGACATTCCTGTCTGTGCGGCTATCTGCTCCAAGCACACAGACAGGAATGTCTGTGCCACAAGAGAAGAACCGCCGCGGAGCGGCGAACCACATTGAAGCCCACGGCCCGCCGTGGGCTTCGTCGCGCGCGGGTGACTCATGTCTCTGAAACGCTTCCTGCTCGTCCGACTCGGCCGGCTGCTCACGTACCCGGTGCGCCGGCAGTTGCGGCAGTTCGAGACCGCCTGCCACAACCCCGAAGCGGTGCAGGCCGAACTGCTCGCTCGCATCCTCCGCACGCAGGCCGACACGCAGTTCGGACGCGACCACAAGTTCGCCGCGGTCACTTCGATCGCGGAGTACCGCAACAACGTGCCGGTCGCGCCTTACGAGTACGTCGCACCGTACATCGAGAAGGTTCAGAACGGCGACACGCGAGCGCTGCTATCGGACCCGCGCGTGCTGATGTTCGCGCTCACCAGCGGCACCACCGCGAGCCGTAAGCTGATCCCGGTGACGGACGCCTACCTCGCCGCGTACAAGCGGGGTTGGAACATGTGGGGCGTGAAGATGTACCGCGACAACCGCGGGCGGCGGATCGCGATGCGCCCCATCGTGCAACTCGGCGGCGACCCGGAAGAGTTCCGCACGCCCGCCGGGATTCCGTGCGGCAACCTGTCCGGCTACACCGCGATGGTGCAGCGCCGGCTCATCCGGCGGATGTACGCGGTGCCGTATGTGACCGGCAAAATCAAGGACGCGAAGGCGCGCTACTACGTCGCGCTCCGGTACTCCATCGGCCGCAACGTGTCGCAACTGATGGCCGCGAACCCCAGCACGCTGGTTCAACTCGCGCGCTCTCTCGACGCCGAGAAGGAGCACCTCCTCCGCGACCTCCGCGACGGCACGCTACGCGCCGACCTCGACATCAGCCCGGAGATTCGCGCCTACCTCACGCCACTCGCGAAGCGCGACGCGGCCCGCGCGAACGAGTTGAGTTCACTCGCGGGGAAGCTGGGAAGGCTGTACCCGATGGACGTCTGGCCGACGGAAGGAACCGTCATCAACACGTGGACCGGCGGCAGCATGGGGCCGTACCTGCGGCAGCTGCCGCAGTACTACGGCGAGCCACCGGTTCACGATCTCGGTTTGCTCGCAAGCGAAGGGCGGTTCACGATCCCGCTTTCGGGCGGCACCGCGAGCGGCGTCCTCGACATCTGGTCGCACTACTTCGAGTTCATCCCCGAAAGCGAGATCGACTCACCGAAGCCGACCGTGCTGGGTGCGCACGAACTCCGCGAGGGCGGCAGTTACTTCATTCTGCCGACGACCGCTTACGGGCTGTACCGCTACCACATCTCGGACCTCGTGCGCGTCACCGGGTTCTACGGCCGGACGCCGCTGGTGGAGTTCCTCGGCAAGGGCCACCGGTTCGCGAACTTAACCGGCGAGAAGCTCAGCGAGTACCACGTCACGAAGGCGATGGACGCGGTCGCGCGGCGGGTGCCTCAGCCGGTCACGGCGTACAGCGTCGCGCCGGTGTGGGACGACGCGCAGCCGTACTACGCGATCTTCCTCGAAGAGCCGGACGCGACCGACGAAGCACGCCTGAAGCACTTCCTCGCGGAGTTCGACGAGCAACTCGGTGTGGAGAACGTGGAGTACCAAGCGAAGCGAGAAAGCGCGCGGTTGGGCGCGGCGCGGGCGGCCATCATCCCGGCGGGCGCGTGGGCGAAGTGGGACCGCGACCGCCTCGCGCAGACCGGCGGCTCACCGGAGCAGTACAAGCACCCGTGTCTGATCGGCGATTTGAAGTTCCGCGACACGATGACCGTATTGCGCGAAGTAAGGTGAAGAAGAAGAGCCGCAGATGACGCAGAAGAACGCAGATCAGACCATAGAGAAGAGTTCTGTAAAACACTCTGCTGTCTTCGGTTTTGATCTGCGTCCTTCTGCGTCATCTGCGGCTCTTCTTTGCTACACTCTCTACATTCACCCACCCTTCGAGCCTTCGCCATGCCCGTTGCCGCCACGCCGCCCGCGATCACGTTCGACACCGACGCCGCGGTACAGCGGGTGCTGCGGTTCCTCGCGGTCAACGCCATCACCGGGCACGAGGCGCCCATCGGCAAGGAACTCGCCGCGGCGCTCCGGGAAGTCGGCGTGCCCGCGAAGGCCGTCACGTTCGACGACGCGCACACGCGCATCCCCGAACCGACGCCGATCGGCAACCTCATCGTCAAGCTGCCCGGCACCGGCAAGAAGAACGCGAAGCCGATCCTGTTCATGACGCACATGGACACCGTTCCGCTGTGCGCGGGCGCGAAGCCGAAGGTGGTCGGCAAGCGCGTCGTCAACGAACTCGAAGGCACGACCGCGCTCGGCGGCGACAACCGCACCGGCTGCGCGGTACTCGTCACGCTCGCGGCCGAACTCATCAAGCAGAACCTGCCGCACCCGCCGATTACGATGCTGTTCACGGTGCGCGAGGAGAGCGGGCTGTTCGGCGCGAAGTACCTCAACCCCGCCGACCTCGGCGGGCCGGTCGTGGGCTTCAACTTCGACGGGCGCCGCGCCGCGGACGTGATCGTCGGCGCGATCGGCGCGGACCGCTGGACGGTGGACATTCGCGGGAAGGCCGCGCACGCCGGCGTCGCGCCCGAAAAGGGCATCAGCGCGACAATGGTTCTCGCGCTGGCGATGGCCGAAGTCCACGCTGGCGGGTGGTTCGGCAAGGTGGTGAAGGACGGCAAAGAGGGGACGAGCAATGTGGGGTTGGTCGGCACGCCCGACGGCCGGTGCGCCGGCGACGCGACCAACGTCGTGACCGACTACGTTCACGTGAAGGGCGAGAGCCGCAGCCACGACGCGAAGTTCGTCCGCGAGATCACGGCCGCGTTCAAGGTCGCGTTCACCAACGCCGCCGCGAAGGTGAAGGACCACGAGGGCCGCACAGCGAAGATCAAGTTCACGTCGCGTCTGGATTACGTCCCGTTCCGTCTGAAGGCCGACGCACCGGTGATTAAGTTGGCCGAGGCCGCGATCCGCTCGATCGGGCGCGAGCCGAACCTGCGCGTCACCAACGGCGGGCTGGACGCGAACTGGATGGTGAAGCACGGCATCCCGACCGTGACCTTCGGCGCCGGGCAGAACGAGATTCACACGGTGAAGGAGTACGTGGACCTGACTGAGTTCGAGAGCGGCTGCCACGTCGCGCTGGCCCTCGCAACTGCGGAGTAAAAAAGTAGAAGAGCCGCAGATAAACGCAGAAGAACGCAGATCAAAACAAGAGAGGAAGAGTGTTTTTGAAGAACTCTGCTTCCCGGCTTTGATCTGCGTGCTTCTGCGTTTATCTGCGGCTCTTCTCCGTTTTCGTCTTCCGCAATCACCTTACCACATCGGGACGTTGAGCGCCGGGGTGGTGCGGCTGTAGCCGCCGGACCGGTGCAGGATCGACCACGCGTCGGCGTTCCTGGCGCCGGCGTCCACGGTCACCAGGAACCGGCCGCCGTGAACTTCGGACTCGTAGTACTTTGCGTCGTCTTCGGGGATGCCGAGGCCGACCAGCGCGCCGACC
>CANLGS010000045.1 GCA_947490035.1 Gemmataceae bacterium | reverse complement strand
GTGGCGACGTTGGGCGCGGTGGGGCCGGCGCCGGTGGCGCTGATCGGGCCGGTCGCCCGGAACGCGGCCGGCGAACCGAGCGCGGCGGCCGTGTCGTTGAGGAACGCCATCAACCCGCCGGCGGCGTTGGTCGTGGTCGCGACGATGTCGTTGAGCGTGGACCCGCCGGCGTTGGTGCGGACGATGCCAGTGGCGACCGACACGATGGGAGTCGCGACCGGGATGAACAAGGGCGTGAAACTCGGGACGGCGCCCGCGCTCGTGTTCGTGAGGATTGACAGGCCGGTCGCCCCGCCCACCACCAGGTCCACCAGCGCGTCGTTGTCGAAGAAGCCGACCGCGAGGCTCGTCGGGGTGGTCAGGTCGAGCGGGGCGCTGGTGCCGACGATGATCGGCACGGCCGCGTTGAACACCCCGGTGCCGGGGTTGGTGAGGACGTTGACGGTGTAACTGGTGCCGGCCGCGTCCAGCGCGCCGTTGGCGACAACCAGGTCCGGGAACAGGTCGCCGTTGATGTTCGCGGCCACGATCGCGACCGGCGCGTTTCCGGCGGCGGTGGTCGTCGCGGCGCTGAACAGCAACTGGCCCGGCGCGGTGTTCTGGTTCAGGAAGACGCTGACGTTGTTGGTCAACCGGTTGGCGACGGCGATATCGACCTTGCCGTCGCCGGTCAGGTCGGTGGCGATGAGGGCGCTCGCCCCCGCCCCGGTGGGCAGGGCGAGGGTCGTGTCGGCGAGGCTGGAGAACCCGCCCAGCGCGTTGCCCAGGTATACCTGGACGTTGTCGAACCCGCTGCTGGCGACGAGCAGGTCGCTGAAGCCGTCGGCGTTCACATCCGCGATGACGGCCGCCGTCGGTGCGTAGGTGACGACGGCGGCGGGCGCGGTGCCCTGCGACGGCAGGCCGAGGGTCTGGACCGCGCCGAGGCTGGACCCGTTGAGCGCGACCGTCGAGACGTTGCCGCGGCCGCCGTTGGCGACCACGATCTGGCCCGGCGCGGCCAGCGTGTCGCTGGTGGACACGCTCTTGATCCGGTCGCCGCGGAGGAACAGCGAGTACGTCCCGGCCGTCAGCGCCGTGCCCGCCACGCTCAGGTTGGAGGCCGAGATGACGACCATCGCCGGGTTCAGGCCGGCCGCGTCGGTGTACGTCACGCTCGTGATCGTCGCCAGCGTGCCGTCCGACGCGAACAGCCGGAAGTCGTTGTTGGCAACAAGCGCGGCGCTGTTCTGCGCCTCGGTCGAGGCGGTGGCGAGGCTCACGTCCCGCACGTTCTCCGAGAACGACACCGTGATCGTCCCGGTGGTCGGGTCGAGCGGGGTGAGGGCGCCGGTCGTCGGCACGACGCTCGTGACCGTCGGGGTCGCGGGCACCTCGCGCGATTCCAGCGTCTCGAGCGCCAGACGGTGGCGCGGGCTGGAGGTCTTCGAGAACGGCCGCTTGGACGAACCGACCATGCGGAAGAACTTAAACCAGTTCATCGGAGAGGCCCTTCTCTTCGGTGAGTAACGTGAATTCGTAACGACGGACGAGCGACCGTGGTCGCGCCGTCGGAGAAGCGAGCGAATGAGATATTGGTACGAGTCGGATGCTTCGCCGCCCGCGCGCCACTGGAACCGGTGTGGACCCCAGGTCCAGGTCAGGGCGTGTGCGAGTCAGTTCAGCAAACCCCAGGGCGGGGGCAAGGTTTCGCGTGGGCGGGGTTTCGGACACCAGGCCGGCTGGCGTCGTCACGGGGCGAGTGGCGGAATGAATTCCTGTTATTGATAGCGACGAACTTGTGAACCGGAAATGAGAGGAATCGGCGCGCGCGACTCTCGCCCCCGGCCGAGGTTTGCGAGTGTCGGATATTCGGTCAATCGCGTCCACCCGAACCCACCCCTTCGTTCGCGGCGCGCTTCGCCCACCCGCCGGCCGGCGCATTGCGCGTCTAATCGGGCGCCGCGAGTCGGCTCCTGAGATCAGAAACGGGAAACCGGCGCTCGCGAGACACAGGTCTACCCGGTGACCGGTGCGGGCGCCGCCTTCGGCGTCCGACTTGCAATCCGTCTGCGCGGAGGAACCAGCGACCGGACCGCGGCACAACGCGGGCAGCCCGCGGAACCGGCTCCAACGGACCGTATTCGCGGCCCGTCGCGCGGCAGATTCAACCCGGTTGATGTCGCCGGCGCGAAGTGACCTTTCAGATTTTTTGCCACACCTTTACCATCCCGGCACTTCGCTCTCTCGTCTGATGAGTGAGGCACCCAGAGGATTCAACCCTTCGGGACAATCTCTCCCGCGACCGCCGCGCGCCGGCGGTCCGTCTTCACTTGCCGAGGGCACCACGATGCGACGCGCGACGGTTTGGCTGATGTCGGGGTTCCTCGCGGCGCTCGGAGGGATGGTACTCGTGACCCCGCATTCCGCGGCCGGCGACATCGGGTTCGTCGAGGACTTCGCGCTCGCGAAGGACCGCAACGCGGCGCTCAAGCAGCTCATCCCCGGCAGCGAAGACTTCTACTACTACCACTGCCTGCACTACCTGAACTCCGGCCAGTTCGAGAAGATCGCACCGCAGACGAATCTGTGGCACCAGCGGCACGGCCAGACGGCGCGGCTCACCGAAATCCAGACGCGCCACGCGCTGCTCACCTACGAGAAGGATCCGAAGAAGGCGCTCGAATACGTCCGCGCGCCTCGGGTTGCACTTCGACCACCACAAGGAAGTGGCGCCCGGCGCCGCACCGGACCTGCCCATCGCGCTCGACCAGAAGCTCATCAGCCGCGACACGCTCAAGGCCGTGTCGCTGGCCCGGTGGGGTAACCTCGACAACTTCGAGGAGAACGCGCTGGAGTGGCTTGCCGCCGACGCGCTCTCGTGGCAGAACCGGCGGCAGTTGCTCGCGCGGCTCACGCGGCCCGACATCGCGAACCTGCCGAAGCTCGTCGCAGACGATTTGGACGTTGTCGCGCCGCACCAGCAGTCGTTCGGCGCGTACACCGTTCACCGGCAGATGACGCTCGCGCAACTCGACGACCTACTGAAGCTGAGGCCGGCGGTGCTGAACGAGTCCCCGTTCGTCTCCGCTTACGTGACGAAGCTCCAACCCGCTACCGACGACGACTGGAAGCGCGACCGCAAACTCGCGAAGGCATTCCTTGAGAAGCTCCAGGCGTTCGCGGACCGGCTCGACCAGGTTCACAACCCGCTCAAGGCGCACGTCGCGTATCACCGACTCGTGTTCGAACGCGCCGAGGGCGCATACAGCAAGGACCGGTTAGTCGATTACCTGAAGTTGCCGCGCGGGCAGGCGTACATGCACCGCCGGTTGCTCGACTCCGAGACCGCACGCAACTACCCCGCGAACCTCGGCGTCGATTACGCCGCGATCACGCTCATGCCGGTGGTCGGCGACGACTCGGCGTTGGTCCGCAGTTACATCCTCCACTTCCTCGCGGACGCCGACACCACGAAGGACTTCGACTCCTACATCGAATCCACGGTTCTGAAGCACCTGTTCGCGGAGTCGAAGTTGACCGGCGGCATCGGCGACGCGGAACGCTGGGCGACGCTCGTACCACCCGAGGCGCTGAAGTCGCTGAAGGATCGCGTGGACATCGACTTCGCGTTCACCAACAAGACCGATGTGGGTGTCGATGAACCGATGCGGTTGGAAGTGTTCGTGAAGAACGCGCCGACGCTGCTGATGAAGGTGTACGAGATCAACGCGCGGCACTTCTACCGCACGCACGGCCGCGAGATCGACACCGACATCAACCTTGATGGCCTCGTCGCGAACGCGGAGCGCGTGATTACCGGCAACGCGGACCCGTTCCGCCGCACCGCGCTGACGCTGGAACTGCCCGACCCGAAGGGCCAACCCGCGTTCCCCGAAGCCGGGCGCGCCGGCGTGTACGTCATCGACCTCATCGGCGGCGGCAAGAGCAGCCGCGCGCTGATCCGCAAGGGCCGGCTGTACCCGATCGTGTCCACCGGCACGGCGGGCCAAGTCGTCCGCGTGGTAGACGAGAGGCAGAAGCCGGTGAACGACGCGGCCGTGTGGCTCGGCGCCGTCGAGTACAAGTCCGACAAGGAAGGGACGATCCACCTGCCGTTCAGCGCGGCCCCCGGCCGGCGGACTGTCGTGCTGTCGCGCGGCGACTTCGCGTGCCTCGATTACCTGAACCACCAGGCCGAAAACTTCCGTCTCACGGCCGGCATCCACATCGACCGCGAGAGCCTCATCTCGCAGCGCATCGCGCCGATCTTCATCCGCCCCGGCTTGAAGCTCAACGGCAACCCGGTGTCGGTGAAGTTGCTCGAAGAGGTCCGCGTGCGGATCACCTCGACCGATCACGACAACGTGCCGTCATCGACCGAGATTCCGAACTTCAAGCTGTTCGAGGACCGCGAGTCGATCCACGAGATTCGTGTTCCGTCGCGGCTGTCGAAGCTCGACGTGACCATCAGCGCGAAGGTGAAGGTTGTCAGCACCGGGAAGTCGGTCGATCTGATCGCGTCGCAGTCGTTCGCGGCGAGCGAGTTCGCGCGCACGGACAAGATTGAAGACCTGCACCTCGCGCGCTTCGGCACCGATTACGTGATCGAATTGCTGGGCCGCACCGGTGAGGCGAAGCCGGACCGCCCGGTGACGCTGAGCATCAAGCACCGCGAGTTTAAGGAAGCAGTTCACGCCGTTCTCAAGAGCGACGCGAAGGGCCGCATTCTCCTCGGCTCGCTCGGCGACGTGACATCGGTCACCGCGACCAACCCCGACGGCATCGCGCACACGTGGCACCTGTCCACCGACCGGCACACGTACCGGCAGTTGATTCACGCGAAGTCGGGCGACGCCATCACGCTCCCGTATCTCGGCTCGGCCGGCAAGCCGGTGCGCGAAGAACTCGCGCTCTTCGAGGTGCGCGGCGACGTGATCCGCACCGACAAGTTCGCGGCGCTCTCCATTGATAAGGGGTTGCTCGAACTCCGCGGCCTCGCGCCGGGCGACTACGATCTTTACCTCAAGCGTGGCGGCGAGAAGATTCGGATCCGCGTCGCGGAGGGCGCGGCGCACGACGGCTACGTGATGAACAACGTCCGCCAGCTTCAACTGCCCGGTCTGAAGGCGGTGCAGATCGAAGGCATCATCGCGGACAAGGACAACGTCGCCATTCAGTTGCGGAACGACTCGAAGTTCACGCGCGTCCACGTGTTCGCGACGCGCTACCAGCCGGCGTTCTCGGCCTTCGGCAACCTGTCGAAGGTGCGCGATACGGAGCCGGACGGCGCGTTTCCGCTGCACGCGGAGTCGGTGTACTTGACCGGCCGCAACATCGGCGACGAGTACCGCTACGTGCTCGAACGGCGCAACCAGAAGAAGTTCCCCGGCAACATGCTCGCGCGGCCGGAACTGCTCCTCAACCCGTGGGCCGTGCGGCTCACGGAGACCGGCGAGCAGGTCGCGGTCGGCGGCGATCACTTCGGCAAGGGCGGTGGCGTCGTGCCCGGCGGCGAAACGCCGAAGCCCGTTGTGCCCGCGCCGGAACCGCTCGTCGGGCCGCTCGTGGCCGACTTCGCCGACCTCGATTTCCTCTACGACGCCTCCGCGGTCGCGGTGAACCTGAGCGCCGACAAGGACGGCGTCGTGAAGCTACCGCGTAAAGATGTCGGCCCGCACGCGATGATTCACGTGGTCGCGTGCGACCCGCTGAACACGACGTACCGCTCGACCAGCCTCGCGGAGTCGGCGGCGAACTTCGTTGACCTGCGGCTGAAGAACGGCCTCGACCCGACGAAGCACTTCACGCAGCAGAAGCAGGTGACCATCGCGGACCCCAACAAGGTGTTCGTGATCGACGATGTCGCGGGCAGCAAGTTCGAGGCTTACGACAGCCTCGCGAAAGTGTACAGCCTCTACGCGACCATCTCGAAAGACCCGAAGCTGGCGGAGTTCGCGTTCGTGCTGCGCTGGCCGACCCTGAAGCCGGAACAGAAGCGCGAACTGTACTCGAAGTACGCGTGCCACGAACTCAGCTTCTTCCTGTCGAAGAAAGACCCGGAGTTCTTCAAGACGGTCATCACGCCGCACCTCGTGAACAAGAAGGACAAGACGTTCCTCGATCACTTCTTGCTCGGCGGCGACGTGAAGGGGTTTATGCAGCCGTGGGAGTTCGGCCGGCTGAACGCGACCGAGCGCGTGCTGCTGTCGCAGAAGATCGAAGGCGAACAGCCGAAGACCGCGCGGCACCTGGAAGACCTGCTGAAGCTGTTGCCGCCGAACACGGATCGCGACCTGTTCCTGTTCAACGTGGCGGTGGAGAACACCGCGCTGGGCGCGTCGTCGTCGGACCCGTTCGCGAACGCGAAGAACCCGCAGACGCTGCCGGTGGTGCTGCCGCCGGTGCCCGGCACGGCGCCGCCCGCGGATCCGTCGGCGCCGGCGCTGCCTCCTGCCGGGTTCTCCGGCGGCCCCGGCGGCGCCGGACCGCCCGCGGCGAAGCCCGGCGCCAAGAGCGGCGGCAAGGACGGTCGTGGTGGCGAAGACAAGGAGAAGGGCGACAAGGGGCCGGGCGAGCCGGACGACAACAAGAAGTCACGCGAAGTCGAGGACCGCTTCTACCGCGACGACCGCGAGAAGTTCGTGCCGCGCGCGCTGTACCGCAAGCTCGACCCGACGATGGAGTGGGCCGAGAACAACTACTACCAACTGCTCATCCAGCAGCAGACCGGCGACCTCGTGAAGGTCAACCGGTTCTGGCACGACTACGCGTCCTTCGACGGCAAGGGCGCGTATCTCTCGCGCAACCTGCCGATCGCGTCGAGCAACTTCACGGAAATGATGTTCGCGCTCGCCATGCTCGACCTGCCGTTTGAAGCCGCGAAGCACGACGTGCAGTTCGCGCAGGGCAAGATGACGCTGAAGCCCGGCTCGAAGCTGATCGCGTTCCACGAGGAGGTGCGCCCGGCCGAAGGGAAGGGCGGGCAACTGCCGATCCTGGTGAGCCAGAACTTCTACCGGCACGGCGACCGCTTCCGCGAAGAGGGCGGCGAGAAGTACGACAAGTTCGTGACGGAAGAGTTCGTCGTCCACACCGTCTACGGTTGTCAGGTCGTGGTGACGAACCCCACGTCGTCGCGTCAGAAGCTGTCGGTGTTGTTGCAACTGCCGGTGGGCGCGCTGGCGGTTAGCGGCGGTCGGCAGACGAAGGCGGTGCAGCTCGCGCTCGAGCCGTACCACACGCAGACCATCGACTACCTGTTCTACTTCCCGATCCCCGGCCGGTTCGCGCACTTCCCGGTTCACGTCGCGAAGAACGAGTTATTCGTTACGAGCGCGCAGCCGTTCCAGTTCAACGTGGTGGCGAAGGCGACGAAGCTCGACACGACCGTGTGGGACTACGTCTCGCAGAACGGCACGAACGAGGAAGTGATCGCCTTCATGGTGCGAGAGAACGTGCGGGCGCTGAACCTCGACAAGATCGCGTTCCGCATGAAGGACCGCGCGTTCTACGACACCGTCATCCGGCTGCTGCACGAGCGGCACCTGTACCAGAACACGCTGTACTCCTACGGCGTGTACTACGCGGACACCACGACCGCGCGGCACTTCCTGATGCACCAGGACGGGTTCGTGAACGAGACCGGCGGCGTAATCGACTCGTCCTTACTCTTCGTCGATCCGGTGTCGCGGCACACCTACGAGCATCTCGAGTACAAGCCGCTGGTGAACGCTCGCGCGCACTCGCTCGGCAAGCGCCGGCAGATCGTCAACGACCGGCTCTTTGAGCAATATCACAAGATGCTCAAGGTGATGTCGTACCACAACCAGTTGAACGACACGGACCTGCTCGCGGTGACGTACTACTTGCTGCTTCAGGACCGCATCGACGAAGCGTTCGACACCTTCGGCCGCGTCAACCGCGACAAGGTGACGACCAAGATGCAGTACGACTACTGCGCCGCGTACCTGGAGATGTTCGACGGCGACTTGAAGAAGTCGCGCGCGATTGCTGCGAAGTACGCCGAGTACCCGGTGGACCGGTGGCGCACCACGTTCGCCACCATCATTGCGCAGATCGACGAAGTGGAAGGGAAGGGCGGGAAGCTGATCGACCCGAAGGACCACGCGCAGAACCAGGGCAACCTGGCCGCGACGGAACCGAGCTTCGAGTTCGCGATTGATGCGAAGTCGATCAACCTGACGTGGCAGAACCTCGAAACGGTGAAGGTGAACTACTACCCGATGGACGTGGAGTTGCTGTTCAGCACGAGTCCGTTCGTGCAGCAATCGGGCGGGCAGTTCGCGTCGATCCGGCCCAACCTGACGAAGGAGATCACGCTTCCGAAGGGCCAGACCAAGACGGCAATCCCGCTGCCGGAGCAGTTCGCGGGCAAGAACGTCTTGGTCGAAATCGTGGGTGCGGGCAAGACGCGTGCGGTGCCGTACTACGCGACCGCGATGACCGTGAACGTGACGGAGAACTACGGCGCCCTCCGCGCCTCCACCGCCGACGGCAAGGCGCTGCCGAAGGTGTACGTGAAGGTGTACGCGAAGCTGGCCGACGGCAGCGTGAAGTTCCACAAGGACGGCTACACCGACCTCCGCGGCCGTTTCGACTACATCTCGGTGAACACGCCGGAGCGCCAGGCGATCGAGAAGTTCTCGGTGCTGGTGCTAAGCGAAGACCGGGGCGCGCTCATCAGGGAGGTTGCGCCACCACAGCGCTAATCAAGGTGAAGGTCGCGTAGCCGCGACCCGAAGGGGAGCGCGCAGGTCATGCGATCTCTTTGGGTCGCGGCTACGTTCTTGCGCTGGTATCCTGTGGCAAAGCGTGAGAGCGAAACGATGACGAAAGAAGAGTGGCAGTGAAGCGCAAACCGGCGTGGCTCACCTCCGATGTCGTCGCCCTCGCACGCGGTATCTACGACGACCGCGCATTCGAGTGCATGCCGATCCTCGCGGACGCGCTCCAAGACGCGGGCTGCGACAACCCCGACGTGCTGCACCACTGTCGCGACGCGAACCAAGTCCACGTTCGCGGGTGCTGGGTCGTCGATCTGCTCTTGGG
This sequence comes from Gemmataceae bacterium, assembly GCA_947490035.1. Classification (GTDB taxonomy): domain Bacteria; phylum Planctomycetota; class Planctomycetia; order Gemmatales; family Gemmataceae; genus Gemmata. Next base: position 3,085 of record CANLGS010000045.1, on the reverse strand, counting down.
TCTTTCGTAGGGTGGGTCGAGGCTCGGCTTTGCGAGCCGAAGGCCCACCACAACCGTCAACGGCTCGCGGTGGGCCTTCGCCGCAAAGCCGGCTCGACCCACCCTACAAAGGCGCACACCAAGTTCACGTTCGCGGGTGCTGGGTTGTCGATCTGCTCTTGGGCACGGCGTGCGTCACTTGACAGGTATTGCCGCGAACATGTCCCCCGGTGCGGCGCCGGAATCCACCAACGCGACCAGCGCCCGGCAACCGGGGCAGGTGCATTTCCGGTTGACCGGGTCGAGCGTGATCGTCGGCGTCGGCTCGTCGGACGCGGCCGGCAAGGTCGTCTCTAACGGCGCGACGTGTAGCGCGGCGTACAACCCGTCGTAGGTGACCGGCGTGCCGAACGGGGCGGTGAGCGGCGCGTTCCCGCCGCCGGCTTGGGCTTGCTCGATGGTGAACACCCGCGCGAGCGAGTTGCTCCGGTTCGCGCTGCCGGCGAACAGCTCGGCGCGGCCGTCGCCGTCCGTGTCGCGCAGCGCCAGCCGGGCGCCGCTCGGGTCGCTCGGCGGCAGCGCGTAGAAACTCGCCGTCAACGGCAGCGTGCTCGGCGGCACGCCGCGGTTCGCGCTCAGCGTCGCACCGGACCACACCTTCACGTGCGCCGGCCCGCCGCGGTCCGGACTGATCGCCAGTTCCGCGAACCCGTCGCCGTCCATGTCGCCCACGGCCGCGTTCAACCCCGACCACAGCCCCGCGAACGGGATGAAGTCCGGCGTCAGCCGCGTCGCGATGCCGTTGCGCAGGTCGGCCCCGGTGTACACCGCGACCCGACCCTCGGCCTGTCCGCCGGTGGTCACCACGACGTCCGCGAACCCGTCGCGGTCGATGTCGCCGGCGGCCACGCGTGCGCCGCCCCGGAACGCCGGGTTGTCGAACGCGAAGAAGCTCGAGTGGAGTTGCAACCCGCCGCCGATCACGCGGAACGTCTGGATGTGCGGACCCGCGCCGGCGTCGGCCGAGACGACGAGGTCGGCGATGCCGTCGCGGTCGATGTCCGCCGCGGCGAGGAACAGCCCGCCGGTGAACCCCTGGAAGATGACCGTCTGGTTCACGAGCAGCGAACCGTCGCGCCCGTTCATCAGTTGGACGACGGCCTGCGGGCCGGCGCCGGTGGTGAACGCGTAGTCGGTGGTGCCGTCGCCGTTGAAGTCGCCGCTCGCCACGCGGATCGCGCCGCGGTAGCCCGCGAACGGGGTGAGCCGGCGCCCGGTGTCGGTCAGCACGCCGCCCGCGACGGTGAACAGCGACACCGTGCCGTCCGTGTTCCCGGTGAACGCGACTGGTTGCGTCCCGGCGAGCGGCACGCGCGCGAACGCGGGTCGCACCGGTTCGGGGACGGACACCGCCACCGGCGTGGGCGTGCCGGTGTTCCAGCCCAGGTCGCGTAGCGCCGCGGCGTCGAGTGAAGACCATGTGACGCGCGTGCCGCGCGGCAGCACCGGGTCCATCGCGGTCGCCTGCCCGCCGACGGTGACGCCGTCGGCCCAGTGCGCGCGATCGGAGGAGAGCGGCACCGGCCCGCCGTAAACGGCTACCGCGTTCGCGCCGACGAACGTCGAGCCGCTGACCGCAGATGTCCACTGTTGCGAGGTTCCGACGCCCAGCAGGTGACCGAGTTCGTGCGTCGCGGCGGAGTAGAAGTCGGCCTTGTCCGAGGTCAGCCCGGCCGTCGTCAGCCCGAAGTGCCAGTTCATCGTGCTGTCGAACGACAGGCTGCCGCCCCACGGCGAGTATCCGGCGTGACCGCGTGTGGCGACGGCGTTCATCCACTCCGTCGATCCGCCGATCCGGTAGCCGCCCGGCCCGCCCTCCCCCGCCTCGGCGCCCGCGACCGGGCGCGCGCCGACGAACACGCGGATCGCGTTCGCGCCGACGGCCAGGTTCGGGACCGCGAGCTGGCCGGCGCCGGCCGGGTTGTAGAACGTCGCGGTCCAGGTGTTCGCGGCGTCGGGCGCGATCGCCGAGAGGTTCGCGGTGAGCGTGCCGCCCAGGTCGGCCGCCGCCCGCTCCAGCACCGCCCGCGCGTCGGCGTGAGCGGCGAAGAACCCAGTGTCGAAGGAGTAGTCGAGCTGGATGAGGATCGCGGGCACCTCGCGTCCTTCGAGCGATTCAAGCCGGAGAACCGGCATAGGCTTCGTGCCGGTGCGTCGCCGTGCGCGAACGGTTCTGCCGATTAGCATGATTATCCCGGTCTCAAGGTGCGATCGCGTGGTGACTCTGTCGGTTCTCAAGGGTATGTAAATTTTTCCGGCTGTGTCGTATTCAGAAGGGGAATTGGGTGTGCGGATTGCTTCCGCGCTTTGGGTTGTAGTGGTTAGCGCATGTCGGCAAAATCCGCGGGTCGTAACGGCGCCGCGCGACCGCGGGGACGGGGCAGACCCTACCCGCGCGCGGGTGCTGGTGTGGGGAAGATGGGGGCCGTATACCACCCGGATGAGCCAACCCGCGTCTGTGTTCGAGCTGGAGCGTGCGACCGTCGTTCGCGGCGGGGAGCGAGTCCTCTGCGACTTCAGTTGGACGGTGCGCGAGGGAGAAGCGTGGGCCGTCGTCGGGCCGACCGGCAGCGGCAAGACGACGCTCGCGGAGACGCTGCTCGGCCGTCACGCGCTCAACGGTGGCGCTCTCTTGTGGCCGCTCTTCGACCGGCTCCGCGAGGCCGGGCGCCGGATCGACTACCCGTCGCAGGCGGTCGCGCACGTGAGCTTCCGCGAAGACTCGCGGCTGTTCTCCTACGCCGGCCGCTACTACCAACAGCGGTTCGAGTTCGCGGACAGCGACACGCCGTTGTCACTCGAACAGTTCCTGCGAAGCGGCACTTTCGCGAGCGAAGCCGACTTCGCGCGCACGTGCGAGCGATTTGGGATCGCGGGGCTGCTGGCGCAGCCGTTCATGACGCTATCGAACGGTCAGACGCGCCGCGCGCGTCTGGCGCGCGCGATGCTCAACGCCCCGGAAGTGCTGCTCCTCGACGACCCGTTCATCGGCCTCGACGCCGCGGCGCGCGCCGACCTCGGCGCGCTGCTCCGCGAACTGGTGGCC
>CANLGS010000044.1 GCA_947490035.1 Gemmataceae bacterium | reverse complement strand
TACCCCAAGGGAGAAGGGATTCTGAGATGTGCCCTTGGCCTTCTGAGGGGGCGGTAACACCATGGCTTCCTCTCCATGTTATTCTGAGCCATGATGTTATAGCAAACCTCAAGTCACGCAAATCAGTAGGCTGACGCCCCCCGCTCGCCTTCCGATGGAGACGCCCGGTGTCCAAACTTCCCGCCATCGCCGTCGTTGCCGCCCTCGTGGTCGGGGTCGGTTGCACCACCCACGCGGACCGGCTGCAAGACATCCGCACCGCGTACCACACCGGCAACACCGCCGGCGCCAAAACGAAGATCGACGCGGCCATCGCCAAGAACGGGCGCGAGGCCGACGTGCTGAAGCTCGACCGCGCGATGGTACTCCTTTCGGAGGGCAAGCCCAAGGAAGCGGAAGCCACGCTGCGCGAAGTCCGCGACCGCTTCGAGGCGAAGGAAGGCAAAGACCTCGCCGAAGGCGCGCTGTCGATGCTGACCGACGACCAGCAACTCGCCTACGCGGGCGAGGACTACGAGAAGGTGCTGATTCGCGTGATGCTGGCGCTGAGCAACCTTCTCACCGACGGCTCCGACGCGGGCGCGTACGCGCTCCAGGTGAACCAGAAGCAGCAGGAGATCATCGAGAAGTCGAAGAGCACCGGCGGCGACGGGAAGAACCTGAAGGCGAACTACAAGTTCGTCCCCGCCGGCGCGTACATGCACGCGGCGCTGCGCGAGGAGACGCACACCAACTACGACGACGTGCTGCGGTCGCTGGAGCTGGTCGCGAAGTGGCAGCCGGATTTCGCGCCGGTGAAGCAGGACATCGAGCGCGCGAAGAACGGCCGGCACTCGCAGCCGGGGCACGGCGTGGTGTACGTCTTCACGCTCGTCGGTCGCGGGCCGTACAAGGAAGAGAAGTCGGAGATCGCGACCAGCGCGGCGCTCCTGATCGCGGACCGCATCATCTCCGCGACCGGGAAGCAGTCGCTCCCGCCCACCCTCGCGCCGGTGAAAGTGCCGCACGTGGTGCGCCCGGTCAACAACATCGCGAGCGTGAACGTAAACGTCATCGGGCACCCCGGCGGCCAGACGCAAACGATAACCGACATCGGCCAGATGGCGACGGAACAATGCGACGCCCTGTTGCCCGAAACGCTCGCGCGTGCGGTCGTTCGCCGCGTGGTGAAGAAGGGCGTGATCTACGGTGCGAAGGAAGTGGCCGGCGTGGACAAGTCGATGGGCGCGAGCCTCGCGCTGAACGTGGTGGGCGTGGCGTGGGAGGCGACGGAGTCCGCCGACACGCGCTGCTGGGGGCTGCTGCCGGACAAGATTCAGGTGCTGCGCCTGGAACTGCCCGCCGGCAAGCACACGCTGTCGCTCCAAGCGGTGGACAAGAACGGCGCGTTCTTCGGTCCGGTGGAGGCCGCCGAGGTGCAGGTGCGCGACGGGCGGAACACCTACGTGCTGGGGAACTTCCCTGACGCGAAGCTGGCCGGCAAGATCGTCACCAACGGCGCGACGAAGTAAGATGTGGTCCGGTCACTCCGTGACCGGGCTTCTTCTGTATTCGTCTTGGTGGCACAGACATTCCTGTCTGTGCGTCTTGGTGGCACAGACATTCCTGTCTGTGCGGTCGCCCCTCGAAACACAGACAAGAATGTCTGTGCCACAAGGAAGCTAAAACGGTCACGGAGTGACCAGACCACAACGAACTAACCCCGCAGCGCGTCGAGGGCCGCGCCGATGTCCTCGGCGCGCATCAGCGATTCGCCCACCAGCACCGCCCGCACGCCGGCCGCGCCCAGCCGGACCAAATCCGCGTGCGTCTTGATGCCGCTCTCGCTCACCACGATGCGGTCCACGGGAATCTTCGGCAGCAACTCCAGCGTGTGTTCCAGTCGCGTCACGAACGTCCGCAAGTCGCGGTTGTTGATCCCGACGATCGCGGCGCCGCAGTCGAGTACGCGCGGCAACTGCTCTGCGTCGTGTAACTCAACGAGCGTGTGAAGCCCCAGCGCGAGCGCCTCCTTCTGAAGCACCGCGAGGCGGTCGCCCGGTAAGCACTCCGCGATCAGCAGCACCGCGTCCGCGCCAGCGCACCGGGCTTCGAGCAACTGGTAGCGGTCGAGGACGAAGTCCTTCCGCAGCACCGGGCACGCGACCGCGGTCTTCACGTCGGTGAGGTACTTCAGGCTGCCCTGAAAGTAGTCCGAGTCGGTCAGCACGCTAATCGCGGCGGCGCCGTGCTGCTCGTAGGTGATCGCGATGCGTACAGGGTCGAAGTCGGCGCGGATCACGCCCGCGGACGGCGACGCCTTCTTCACCTCCGCGACGAGCGTGATCTTGCCGAGTTGCCGGATCGCGCGCTTGAAGTCGCGCCCCGGTTCCATGCCGGCGGCCTTGCGTTCGAGTTCGATTCCCGGCACCGCGGCCCGCGCGGTCGCGATCTCGCGCTGCTTCGTCTCCACGATCCGGTCGAGTATGGTAGCCATGCGCGTCTCTGTGCGGTCGGCGGGCAGCGGGTATCTTAAGCCGCGACGCGCGAACACCAACCTCCGCGACCGACGAAGGACGAACCGTGCCCAATGATCTGTCGGAACTCGCGCGCGCGGCGGCGGCCGGCGCGCTCGTCGTGGCGGTCGCGCTGCCGGCCGCGCTGGTGGCGCGCGCTCTGCGGCCGAAGGGCGAACCGCTGTTGCCGCGGTGGAAGCCGTTCCCGGTGCCGTGGGGCGGGTTCGAGGTCACGATCGCGTTCATCGCGATATCGTTCGTCGTGCCGCTCGTGGCGCTCGAAGTGCTGAACGAGAGCGGCTTCTACCAGATCGTCTACGGCGACGACTTCCCGCTACCGAAGGCGGAGGGCATCGGCCCCGAACGGAAGTTTGAAGCGGGCACGCTGCGCATGCTGTGGGCGAACTTGTTCGCGCTGCCGATCGCGCTCGGCGCGCTCGCGCTCACGCGATATTCGTTCTACCCGAAGTGGCACCCGAAGCCGAACGGCAGCGTCGCGGGCAAGGTGGCGCTCGCGGTCGTCGCGTGGGCCGTCCTCACACCCGTCGTGCTGCTGCTCCACGTGGTCGTGAACGCGGTGTCGCAGCAACTCGACGTGCCGCCGGACACGCACTCGCTCGCGAAGCTCGGCCCCCGCCCGCTGCGCGATCAAATTCTGCTCGCGCTGGAAGCGTGCGTCGGCGCGCCGCTGCGCGAAGAAATCCTCTTCCGCGGGTTACTGCTCTGGTGGTGCGTCGGGCGCATCAAGTTCCCCGGTGCGGGCGTGTCGCCGGTGACCAGTTTGCGGCCGTGGTTCGTGATGTGCGCGGCGACCGCGTACACCGCGACCGGCGGCCGGTGGCAGCCGGTCGCGTTCGCGTGCGTGCTGGTGGTGGGGTTGGGTGTGCTGTGGCGGTTCACGCACACCGGGGCGCGACGCGCGCGAGCGGTGTACGCGACGGCCGCGTTCTTCGCGCTGCACCACGCCGTCTGGCCGAACCCGGTCCCGCTGTTCGTGCTAGGGCTTGGGCTAGGCTGGCTCGCGGTGCGCACGAACGGCCTGCTCGTGCCGGTTCTCGTTCACGGGTTGTTCAACGCGGTGGCGGTCGTGATCGTGCTACGCGGCGGGTGAGTCTTGGTCTTGTGGCACAGGCTTCCAGTTTGTGTGCCTTCGGAATCACAGGCTGGAAGCCTGTGCCACAAGAGATATGGTGGGACGGCGCGAAGCCTTGTCCCACCCTACAAAACGTTACTGGTAGTCGTAGCCGATGTGGAACGTCACGCGGCCGTCGGGCAGCCGGCGGATGTTGGTGATGTGAACCGTCGCGCCGCCACCGAGTTGGCTCTTGCTACTCGGGATCGTGTACGGCGTGAAGCTGTCGTTCGCGGCGCTCGGGAACGGCACGGAATTCAGGTGAATGTTCGGCCCGCGTGCGCCCTCGACGCCGTGCGACTCTTCCAATATCGGCTTGCCGTTCACGACGCGCCAGATCAACAGCCCTTCGCCCGGCAACCGCTCGTCCCAGCCGGTCTTCTTGCGGACTTCCAGCAGGTAGTACTCGCTGCCGTCGGGCCGCACCTTGATCTTGAAGCACTGCGTCGGGTCGTTCTCGATCGGCGAGAGGATCAGCTTCTGGCGCACGCTCGGGTCGATCACGGTCGGCTTCACCCAACCCAACATTTCCTTGCTCCACGCGCTGAAGTGCTGGGGCCGCCCGCCGCCGATCTGGTTGGACATGGCGCACCACTGGCCGACGCCCTCGCTGCCGGGTTTTTCCGGCTGGGCGTACAGGTCCGGCAGGCCGAGCATGTGGCCGAACTCGTGGCAGAACACGCTGATGTCGTTCATCGAGTTGCCGCCCTCCTGGACGATGAAGTACGGGAGACTGCGGCCCGCGAAGCTCACGCTGGCCCGGTGCGGCCAGTACAGCCCGCCGCGCGTCGTCTGCACGCGCCCACCCGCGTACAGGAAGAACACGCCGTCGTACTCGTTCAGCGCGTCCTTGCCGGCCTTCTTCGTGTACAGTTCCAGCGCCTCGGTCAGCAGCGCCTTCTTCTCGCCGGCGCTGGTGCCGCTGCCGCTGGAGTAGTCGAGCCGCTTCTTGGACGCCTCCACCCAACCCACGAACTTCCCTTCGATCTTGAACGTGCCGTAGCTGAGTTCCTTGTAGTAGTCGTTCATGCTGCCGTACACCGTCTGCCCGGTCGCGTTCTTGTCCTTGTACGTCTCCAGACTGAACATCGAGTCTTCCCAGTCCTTGTCGGCGATCTTCGGGTTGTGCTTCACGTCGGGGTATTCGACGCCGATGATGGCGAGGTTGTACGTCGGCTTGCGCCACGACCGCGGGAGCCGGTCGTCCCAGCCGAACCCACCCTTGCCGCCCATCGGCCGCTCGTCGGCGGTCATCGGCGACGTGGTCGGCTTCAGTTTGGCGCTGAGCGTCATCGTCTTGGTGCCGCGCGAGACCGTCAGCGCCACCGTGTCGCCGGACAGTTTGCTCCGCAGTGTTTCGCGCAGCGCCGCGGCGGTGGTCGCGTTCTCGGTGCCGACCTTGAGAACCGCGTCGCCCTCCTTCAGCCCGGCTTCTTCGGCCGGCGAATCGGGCGCGACCGCCTCGACCACCGCCTTGCCGCCCTTCTCCGCGATCACGACGCCGAGATACCCGGCCGCGACGTTCTGTGCGCCCGGCGTCGCGGGCGAGTCCTTGAGCGACTTGGCGGTCTTCACCGTCTTGAAGCCGCCGGGCGTGGGGAACGGCGCGACCTCCGGGGCCGATCGCGCCGACGCGGACAGCAGGACCATCGACAGCGACGCGAGAGCGCCGAGCGCGAGGAGGCGGGTGGATGTCATGTGACACCGAATGAGAGGGTCAGGTGAGAAACCGGGTACAGTTGCGTTGTAGTCTGCCAGATGTGAAGGGGAAATGAAAGCGGCGACCAACGCAGGTTAGCCGCAAGCCGAAGGCGAGCGAGGCGGCCGTGCGAGGCGCCTTGCCCACTCCGGCACAGCCGCTACAATACGGCATTCTGGACTATCACGAGCAAGAGGAGTATCGTCATGGCACACAAGAAGGGTCAAGGGTCGGTTCGGAACGGTCGCGATTCGCAGGCGAAGCGCCGCGGGCTGAAGGCCTACGGCGGGCAGGCGGTGACCGTCGGCAGCATCATCGTGACGCAGTGCGGCACGACGTTCTCGCCCGGCCGGTTCGTGCGGCTGGCGAGGAACAACAGCATCTTCGCGATGGCCGACGGCAAGGTGTACTTCGACCAGAGCGGCAAGCGGATCAACGTGGACCCGACCGATCCCGCGGCCACCACGGTCTCGTAGTCAAAGCGCGAGTTCGTCCGGCGCGGTGAGGTTCACGACCCCGTACAGCGCGGCTCGAAGCCGCGCTGTGTCGTTTTCGGCATGCACTCTCGCTGCTAACGTGTCGAAATCTCCTGGTTTTCTCTCTCCGGTCTCCGCGGTCTCCGCGGTGAATCACTCTTCGTTCTGTTGTTCCGCGCGGCGCGGTTTCGGTTCCTTCTTCGCGAGGCGGGTGAGGCGTCGGGCTTCCTCCGCGAGCGCGAAGAGCAGGTGCGGGTTGGGCACGCTCGACACGTCCACGAGCGCCCACGGGAGCCACTTGCCGGTCTGCTTGATGCTGAACTTCCCCTGCGCGATGGCGAGTTCCTTCAGTTCGCGCCACGGGAGCAGTTTGCCGTTGAACCGCAGTCCGGCGCGGCCGACTTCGAGTTCGCCGAACGGCAGGCGCTCGCCGTCGAGGAACCGGGCGAGCACGCCGGGCCACAGCGCCGCGAACGTCCGCCGCTGCACCCGCTCCGCGAGCATGTCGTAGTCGGTGAGTGCCGGGCCGAAGTGGGCCTCGCCGCCGTCGGCGCGCACGACCGTCAGGCCCGCGTCCCACAGCTTGAACGCGGGCACGTCCACCGGGAGCCAGCACGCGACCGGCGAGCCGTCGGCGTCGAACCTGAACTCCGCCTCGGCCGCGCGCTGCACCCTCAGTCGGACGCACTCGATCTCGTGCCACGGGAACGAGTCCACCTCGCCGCGTCGTAAGCGCAGCAGGCCGGTGGGGTAGATCAGAACGTACAGCCCGCGGTTGCGGTGCATGTGCAGCAGCAGCGACAGCCCGGACAGCGGCAGGACGATCAGCAACGTGAAGGAGAGGTAGTTGAGGTCGGCGGGGCCGTGAACCCACCACACGTAATTCGCGATGGCGCCGTACACGAGCAGCGCGACGCCTATCGACAGCTTCGCCAGCAGCCGCGTCGGGCTGATGCGGAAGAACGCCTCCGGCTCACCGAGTTCGGTGTGCGCCCGCTGGATGTCGTCGTCGTCCGGCAGGTCCATGCGATACTCGCGGGGGATGGGCCGTGACCTGTATAATACCTCAGTCCGCCGAACTTCGCCAAGTAACTGAGACGCTCGCCCTTGTTCGCCCGCGCCGCGCTCGTCGTGTGGGACACGGCGCGTTGCGCGGGCGGAAGGCTCGCGGCTAACTGAGGATGCAGTCCCCATGCTTGTTGTCATGCAGTCACACGCCATGCAAGCACAAATCGACAAAGTGGTGCGGGTGATCGAGGAGCAAGGGATGTCCGCGCACGTGATGCCCGGCGCGACCCGCACCGCGATCGGCATCACCGGCAACACGGGCGCGGTCGATAAGTCGCTGTTCGAGGTGCTCGACGGCGTCGAGGAGGCGATTCGCGTCACCAAGCCGTACAAGCTCGCCAGCCGCGAGATGAAGCGCGACGACACGACCATCGAGTTCGCGCAGGGCACGGTCGGGCCGAAGACGTTCACGATGATCGCGGGTCCGTGCTCGGTCGAATCGGAAGCGACGATGCTGAAGACCGCGGAACACCTCGTCGCGCGCGGCGTGATGTTCCTGCGGGCCGGTGCGTTCAAGCCGCGCAGCAGCCCGTACAGCTTCCAGGGGTTGGGCCTCGAAGGGCTGCGCGTGCTGGAGAAGTGCCGCGCGAAGACCGGCATCGGCATCGTCACCGAACTGATGGACACGGAACACGCGAGCGCGGTGGAAGACGCGGCCGACATCATTCAGATCGGCACGCGGAACATGCAGAACTTCTCGCTCTTGAAGCGGGTGGGGAAGTGCCGCAAGCCGGTGCTGCTGAAGCGCGGGATGAGTTCGACGCTGGAGGAGTGGCTGATGGCGGCCGAGTACGTCATGGCCGGCGGGAACTACCAGGTGATCCTGTGCGAGCGCGGCATCAGGTCGTTCTCGGACCACAGCCGCAACACGCTCGACCTGTCGGTAATCCCGCCGGCGAAGGCGCTGTGCCACCTGCCGCTGTTCGTGGACCCGAGCCACGGCACCGGGAAGCGCGCCTACGTCCCGGCGATGGCGCTCGCGTCGCTGGCGGCGGGCGCCGACGGGCTGCTGATCGAAGCCCACCCCGAACCCGACCGCGCGATGTCCGACGGCGCGCAGTCGCTCGACTTCGCCGCGCTCGACGCGCTGCTCGCGCGCCTGAAGGCGCTGGCGCCCGCGTTCGGCCGAACGATGTGATAGGATGGAGGTCGGAGGAGCGACATGCCCGCGAACGACACCATTTATTCGGCCGTCAAGAACGCGCTCGTGAAAGACGGCTGGACGATCACGCACGACCCGTACACCGTGAAGTTCGGCGGCGTCCGAGTCCACGCCGACCTCGCGGCCGAGAAGGTGTTGGCGGCGGAGCGCGGGAGTGATCGCATCGCGGTCGAAATCAAGAGCTTCGTCGGCCCGTCACCCGTCCACGACTTTGAAGAGGCGCTCGGGCAGTTTCTGCTTTACATCGCTCTGATGAAGCGGGCCGACCCGACCCGCAAGTTGTATCTCGCGATTGACTCGGGAACGCACGAAACGTTTTTCGCGCGCGAAGCCATTCGGGTCGCGGTCGAAGACTACGCGGTGTCGCGGGTGATCGTGAACATCGAGCAAGAGGAGGTCGCGTCGTGGATCGGTTGAACTCGTACCGGGCGGTGGTCCGTCGGCTCTTGGAGCGGCACGCCGAGCTTGCGCGCCAGGCGGATTCGGGTGAAGTCGAGTCGGACTTGGTCGTGAGTGCGGCGCACGACCGCTTCGTACTCCTCGAAACCGGCTGGGTCGGGGGACGACGGTTGAACAACGTCCACCTGCACGTCCGGCTCAAGGGCGACAAGGTCTGGATTGAAGAAGACTGGACCGAAGACGGGATTGCGACAGAGTTGGTCGCGGCCGGCGTTCCCAAAGAGGACATCGTGCTGGGATTCCAGCCGCCGGAACGCCGCCACCTGACCGAGTTCGCGGTCGCGTGAACTTGTCCGCGAACGCTAGCCAACGCCGTACCCGGTGTGTGGGCGAACTTCTGGCGGTTGCTCGGCGAGCACGATGTCTTCCTTCGGCACGCCGGCGCGCACGAGTTCCTCGGCAATCGGGCGGTCGGTCCCGTCGTACTGAATCCAAATCTTGCCGTCGATGATGTCGAGGTGAAGAAGAGACGAATGGAGGCGGCGATGCCCCTCCCAACCAAACCGCAGCAACTCAAAATGGTTACTGCTCACATCCTCAATGACCTCGCCGACGATCTCGCCGCTCGTCGTCCACTCGGCGTACCCTTGAATGACCTCGCGGATAATCTCGCGGTAACGGGTCAACTTATCCATCGGATCACCTCGCGCTGAACAGGATCGAACACGATCACCCGCACGCCCAAACCGCTCAGAACCCGATCTCCGATCGGCTCGGACAGAATCCCATCGTACACAATACCCGGGACGGCGAGAAACAGGACACGCTCCGGTTGCTGATCGGCCAGAATCAAGCGGTACATCAGAAATTGGCCGAGCGCTTGTTGAAGGTCGGCGATTCCGGACGGACTGCGGAAACTCTGGATCTCGACCGCAATCTTTTCCTCACCCTTTTCGGCACCGAGGGGCAGTCGCTCTGCCCCGAGATCGACGTGCAGGTCGCGATCACCGACACGCAGTGAGAGCGGATCGTGGGTAATCGTCCACCCGTCGGCCTTGAGCGCCTCAATGACCGCGTCGTGGTAAACATTCTTCGCGGGCATCGGCCCTCTCCTGTCACTTGGTCGCGCTCGTCAGAACTCCAGCCGTGCGTGCAAGTCGTCGGAGTTCGGTTGCGGTTCGACCGCCAACCGTCGGCCGGTGAACGCGCCGCCCCACAAGCCGAGCAGCACGAACGGCGGGCCGCCGGCGTCCGCGAGCTGGCACACGAGCGAGTCCAGTCGGAGTCGGTCGCCCTTCGGGTCGCGGCCCGCGAGTTCCACCGGCACGCGCAGCCGCGCCAGCCGGAACGAATAGCGGTAGCCCAGCACCTGCCCCGTCAGCACGGTGCCGATCCCCGCGACCGGGAGTTCGTCGTAGTCGCGCCCGGCCCGCCACTTGAATTGGTTGGACCAGAGGTTGTGAGGGAAGACGGTCAGCGGTGCGCCGGTGTCGAGGACGGCCGGATACGCGCCCGGAACCGGCGGAACGCGGAGCGAACAGTAGAGATGGCGAATGAGAACGCGACTCAGGCCTGGCAGCGGTGGCGAGAGAACGAGATTCCCGTCTCGCGGAACGAGGCGGTCGGGTGGATCGACGAACAACTCGAGTGCGGGCACGGCCAATTCCTCACGCCCACGAAATGACTGGTTCGCCACAAAAGCGGATGACGAGACGCGCCCAGTGGACACCGGCTTTCGCGGCGGCGCGGTGTTGGAGAACCTGAAAGTCCGGGTCGTGGTCGATGATCCGACCGCCGTAGTACGCGAAATGGTGCCCGACGGGCACATGAACGTGGTTGAGCCGCCCGGCCATCACGTCTTCGTGATACCGGTTCCACTCCTCGATGCACTCCTCGAACGCCGGCTCCGACATCGGGTCCACCGCGGCGCTCGCGGGCGGCGGCGTTGTGGGAACGGTCGCGTTCACGTCGGTCGTGTTCATGGCGCACCTCCTCATCTGACGGGACACGCGGCGCGCGAACGGGGAACCGGCCGGTCACTCGCGCGGTTCGGGTTTCGGCTCCGCGAGCGGGTCCAGCTTCGGCTTCGATTTGGTCTGCTTGGTGGGTTTGATCACCGCGGCCGGCGGCGCCTTCGGCGGCTTGGGTTGCCTCGTCGGCTTCGCGCGCGGGTCGGGCATGGTGGAACTGGCCGCGGTCGCGGTCGCGCGCAGCTTCTTGCGCGCACGCGACAGCACGGTGCCGATGGTGTTCACCGGCACGTCGGTTCCCGTACTGATCTCCTCGTAAGTGCGGCCTTCGAGGTAGTAGAGGCGGACGATCTCGCGCTCCTGACCGGACAGCCGGCGAAGTAACTTCTCGACCTCTTCGAGGCTCTCCATGCCCTTCTGCGCGGCCGGCGCGTCGTCGGGTTCCGGTTCGGACAGGCGCGACTCGCCCCGCTTGATCGCGTCCTTCACCTTCTGACGCCGGACCAGTTCGTGAACGCAGATGCGCCGGGACACGACGGTGAGGTACGTGGCGAGGCTGGACTGGCGGCGGAACTCGCGGAGGACGCGGAAGTTGTTGGCGACGATCTGGAGGAGCACTTCGGCGGCGATGTCTTCCACGTCTTCGGGGCCGACGCGGGTGCTGCGCAGGTGCGCGGTGTAGCCGATGGTGTGGTAGATGAGGCTGAGGAAGCGATCGACGAAATCGTTCCACGACCCCGGTTCGCGGTTGAGGCACCGGCGGAGGAGGTCGCGGTCCACCGCGGTGAACGGAGTATTGTCATCCACAGCCGGCCGCCTCGTGGTCGGAAGAGCGGGGCGTGTCCAACAGCATAAGCGTAGCCGGTCGCGGACTCTTCCACAACCGCCGGTCGCGGTTCCGTCCGCTTGCTCATTTTACCCGCCGCCGGTGCGACCGGCACAACCGAACCGTAACAAGCCGCTTCAAACGGTGAGAAACCGCTGAAGGAACGGGCGTAGCGTCTCTTCGGGATACAGCACCCACGGGTAATCGCGGCGCTGAAGGATCGCGTTCGCGTCCACTTCACTTTGCGCGCGCCGCAACGACTCCTCCGCGGCCGGCACTTCCGTAATGACGCCTGCCCGCAACCGCTCTTTCACCTGCTGAAGCCTTCGGAACCACTCGCGCCGCGCCGCATGTTCGCCGCGTGGCGGTTCGTTCGCGGTGAGCGCCGCATGCTCGCGCACCAATTCCGCGTCGGCACCGGGAAGCGCCTGCGGGTTCCACTGCAAATCGCGCACGCGGCGATCCGCGCGCGTCAGGTCGTCGGCGGTCGAAGGGAACGCCGGCAACGGAAGGTGCAGCGTCGCGGAGAGTACCTGATACGCCGGCGGTTCGATACCGAAGTAGTCGCGGATGATGGCGTCGGTGACCTCGTCGTACTTCCCGCCGCCGATGCCGTGAATGAAGAAGTCGCCGAGACACACACGCGCGAACAGCGTGAGCGTCAGCGCGCGGGGGCGGAGGTTACGCGGGGTTATGTCCAGAGTCACTTCGCGGAGTCTTCGTCTCCCGTCCGGTGTGCGTTCCCAAAACGGAACTTCTCGTTCGGCGAGTTCTGGTGCCGGGTGGTGCGCGCTGCGGATGCCGTTCGCGTCGCGGTACGCGCGAATCGCCGCGTTGTAGACTTCGCGGAAACGGAAGCGATCATCGAATAGCGACGCGGCAAAGAGTTGAAACGCCTTCGTTCGCGACAGTCGGCTGACGGGCAGTTCGAGGTTGTGGCAGCCCCATTTCCGTTCGCGTTCGCGGCGCATCGCAGTGAACGCCTCACCAATGTTCTTGGCGAG
>CANLGS010000043.1 GCA_947490035.1 Gemmataceae bacterium | reverse complement strand
GAGCTTGGTGTAGTCGTCGGTCCCGGCGAGGTCGCCGTTGGAGTTGTCCGTGTCGCGGCGGAGGTGGTCGAACTGCCGCATCAGTCGCGTGCGCTCCTCGACACGCTCGACCGTCACGTTCCGCGGCAGCGCCAGTCCTTCTAACTTTCCGGTGGCGATGAACGCCTTGTGCGAAACGCCGAGGTACGCGGGGCCGTTGCGGAACGCGTCGCCGGCGGTCGTGTCGAGCGCGACGTAGGGCGGCAGGGCGCGCACGTCGCCCTTGCGCAGCTTGCTGACCACCGAGCCCATGTCGGGCCGCGCGGCCCGCCCGGCCTCGGTCGGCTTGCGGAACCCGGAGAACAGTTCGACCGGGTCGTGGAAGTTCGGATTGAACGACAGGTTGCGGACGAGCGCCAGCCTGTCGGCGATCTTCGCCTGGAGTGGCATGTGTTCGCAGATGTCGAAGCCGGTCACGTTCGTGCGGATCGGTTTGAACTCGCCACGGAACTCCACCGGCGCGTCCGGTTTCATGTCGTACATATCGACGTGACTCGGCCCGCCGAACAGGTACACGAAGATGACGGCTTTCTCGCGCGTGCGCTCGGCTGCAGGTGAGGCCGCTCGAAGGCGCAGGATGTCCGGCAGCGTTAGCCCGCCGACGCCGAGGGCACCGACCCGGAGAAAATCGCGGCGGCTCGAAGATACGGTGAGCACGGATTCCCCTCCGCA
This sequence comes from Gemmataceae bacterium, assembly GCA_947490035.1. Classification (GTDB taxonomy): domain Bacteria; phylum Planctomycetota; class Planctomycetia; order Gemmatales; family Gemmataceae; genus Gemmata. The sequence continues at coordinate 11,536 of CANLGS010000043.1, read as the reverse complement.
ATTACGCGATGATTTCCTTGATGAGCGGGGCGTTGTCGATGCTGATCTTCAGCGGCTGACCCGTGGTCGTGTACAGATCCTTGTCCGGGTCGATGCCGAGCAGGTGGTACAGCGTCCGCCCGTAGCTCACCGGCGAGTAGTAGTTGTCGGTCACGCGCAGTGAGGTCTTGTCGGTTTTGCCGAGGACCATGCCCTGCTTGAACCCGCCGCCCGCGACGAGGACGAACTGCGTCGTCCCCCAGTGGTCGCGCCCCGGCGGGCCGGAGTACGCCGAGTCCTTGTGAATCTTGTTCCGCCCCATCTCGCCCAGCACCGTGACGATGGTGGTTTCGAGCAGCCCGCGGGCGTCGAGGTCTTCGAGCAGGCTGGCGATGAGCGCGTCCACCTTGGGCAGCACGTTCTTGCACCCCTCGGTGATGTTCCCGTGCATGTCCCAACCGGGCCACGGGACGAACACAAACGGCACCCCGATCTCGATCATCTTCCGCGCGTACAGCGCCATCGTGCCGTGCTCGGTCTTCCCGTACCGCTCCACGTCGCGGAGATTCAGCTTCTTCGGATCGACCGCGTCGCGCAGCCTCGGCGAGCGGAGCAAATCGAACGCGCTCTGCTGGTAGGTGTCCAGCCCCGCGATCACCGGTTCGGCCGCGTCCAGTTTCCGGAGTTGCTGGTCGAGCGACTTCAGCAGGTTCTCGCGCTTCTCCATCGCGGACAGGTCGAGGTGCGCCGGCGGGAGGAGCATCGCCCCGACCTCGTTCTTCGCGTCGCCCGGCTTGAACGAGAGCGGGTCGAACGCCGGGCCGAGGTAGTTGTTCCGCAGGTCGCCGGCCGCGTCGCCGGTGTCGTAGTAGTGGCCGAACGAGACGAACGTCGGCAGCCCCTTCGGCGCGGGCCGTTCGTGCGCGACGACGCTGCCGTACATCGGGTACTTCGGCGTGTCCTTGGTGCGCGGGTTGCCGCAGAGCCAGTACAGCCCGCCGGAGTGTTCCCACTTCTCGCTGCCGATCCCGACCGACCGCAGGATGGAGAACTTGTCGGCGTTCCGCGCCAGCCGGGGCATGAGGTCGCAGAACTCCATGCCGGGGACGTTCGACTTGCCCTGCTTCAGCTCGCTGCCGTAGGGCGGCGGCGTGTCCGGCTTCATGTCGAACATGTCCTGGTGCGGTGGCCCGCCGGCCATCCAGATGAGGATCATCTGCTTGGCCTTCGGCCCCGTCTTGCCCGCGGCAGTGGCGCGGGCGCGGAACAGGTCGGCCGTGGTCATGCCGAACAGCGACGCGCCGCCGGCGCGGAAGAAGTCGCGCCTCGTCAGATGGTGAGAGGGGAACATGAGTCAGCTCCTCCATCGCCCACCCATTGCGATGGGTGGGCTTGTACGAACTCAGTGTCAGTGGTTCAGCAAGAACTCGCGCGTATTCAGCAGGCTCCACAGTACGTCTTCGTAACCCCACTGTGGTGTTGAGGCGTCCTTCACGTACTTGAGGCACACCCGACGTTCGTCGTCGGTGGGAAGGCGACTCAGCGTCCAGAGGTAGAGTTCCCCGATCCGCTTGTCGTCGTCCGCGACGGCCTTGAGCACCTGCGCCACGCGGCCCTTGGGGTCGCTGATCTTCTGAAGAACGGCCGGGTGGTTGGCGAGGTACAGCGTCTGCACGATGGTCGGCTTGCCGTCGCGCTCGCAGTCGCACTGCACGTCCGGGTTCCGCATCGGGCGGCCGAAGATCGAGAACGCGTACTGCAAACTCGCGCGCCCCCGGTCGGCCCCGGTCCCGCCGGCCACCTCGACGGCCTTCGCCCCCACGGGCAGGAACAGTTCGGGCGGGTACGTCTCGGTGCCGCCGGTCGCGTGGTTCACCGCATCGACGAGCACTTCCGCGGGGAGCCGCCGCAGGTACGCGGAGGCGTAGTTCGTCGTGTCGGTGCGGTTGGTGGCGTTGGTCGCCGCGGTCTGCTGGTAGGTTCGGCTCGCGAGGATGGTGCGGTGGAGCCACTTCAAATCGTAATTGTTCTCGATGAAACCCTTCGCGAGCGCGTCGAGCAACTCCGGGTGCGACGGCGGGTTGAGCGGCGACAGGTGGTCCGGCGGGTCGATGATCCCGCGGCCGAAGTAGTGCGCCCAGACGCGGTTCACGATCGCCTTTGCGAAGAACGGGTTGTCAGGCGCGCGCAGCCACGCGACGACTACCTCTCGCGGGTCTTGGTCGGCGCCCGCGGTGACGGGTTGCTTCGCCCCGAGCAGCCGGAACGTCTCCGACTTTTGCGTGCCGAGGGTGCTCGTCATGCTCGCGAAGGTCGGCTTGCCGAGTGCGTGAATCTCGGTCCCCTTGATGCGCTTGCTCGCGGCTTCGAGCGCGGTGGCCTTGTCGTTGAGCGTCTTCACCTCGGCGTTGAGCTTCGTCACCTCGTCCTTCGGGAGCGTCTTGTCTTTCAGCTTCTCCGCAACCTTCTTTGCCGCGTCGCGCAGATCCTTCGCGTCTTTCACGAGCGCGTCGGCTTCCTTCGCGATGAGTGCCGACGAACCGCCCGCGGCGGGGTTGCTCACGCGCATGAAGAAGTTGGCGAAGCTGAGGAGGTCGTCCTGCTGCCACACGTCGTGCGGGTGCCGGTGGCACTGGGCGCACTCCAGGCGCAGGCCGAGGAACGCGTGAGCGACCTGCATCGTGCCCTTCACGCCGGTCGCGTTGCTCCGCTGCCAGTACAAGTCGAGCGTGCGGCGGTCGGCGTACGCCTTCAGGTCCGGGCGCAGGGCCGCGTTCTCTTCAAGAAGGGACCGCACCTCCTTGACCCACTCCGGACCGGTGCGCCCGTCGAGGCTCGTCGCGAGCAGCACGCGTTCGGCGAGTTGGTCGTAGGGAGTGTTCTCTTTCATGCGCGCGCGGAGCCACTCGTAGAAGCGGCGCGTCTCGGCCGCTTCGGTGAACCCGTTGCGGCCGTCGAACCCGGCCGGGCGCAGGAGGTCGCAAAACTTCGTCGCCCAAAGTGCCGCGTACCCGGGCCGCGCGAGCAACTCCTCGATCTTCTTCGACCGCTTGTCGGGAGCCGCGTCGGCCAGAAACGCACGCACCTCTTCAGGCGTCGGCAGTTCTCCCGCCACGTCGAGACTCGCGCGGCGGAGGAACGTCGCGTCGTCGCACGGTTCGGCCGGGTGGATGTTCAGCCGGCGCAGTTTCGCGAGGACGTGCGTGTCGATGACGTTGACCGGCTTCACGTCGGGGAACGGCTCCGTCCCCGCTCGCGGCACCACCAACATCGCGACGACCGGTTCGCCGCGGAAGCGGGCAACGATCGCGGTGTCGCCGACGCCGAGCGCCTCCACCTGCCCGGCGGGGTCGGTTCGCGCGAGTTCCTTGTTCACCGCCTCGAACGTGCAGAGGGCGGTCACGTCCTCGGTGCTGCCGTCCGCGAACGCGGCCGTCACCTTGAGGCGGTATCGGTCGCCGAGTTTGGTGGTTTGGAGTGCTGGTTCGACCGCGAGGCGTGTGACGCGTGAGGCGTCGAGGGTGTCGAGCTTCGCGCCCTTTCCGATCCAGTTCCGAACGATGAGGTACTCCGGGCTGCCGACGGGCATCCGGTTACCGCCTTCGTGGGGAGTCGCCCCGCTGCCCTTGAGTAGCAACAGGCTGTCGCCGGTCGCGAAGCGATTCAGCCGCCGCCCGTTCGCCTCGCGGAGCAGCCGCGCGTGGTCCGCGGCCGAGTCCGCGCCGAACAGCGAGAGCCGGAACCCGTTCTGCCCCTTCACCGCGCCGTGGCAGGAGCCCGCGTTGCACCCGAGGCGGCTGAACACCGGGACGACGTGCCGGCTGAACAGCGGGTCGGCCGGCACCGCGTCGGCGGCGCGCAGCGGGGCCGCGCCGAAGAGTACGAGCGTGAGCGGGAGGAGGCAGCGAACGCGCACGGCGGATTCCTCGCGGTCCATAGACGCCGGGGATGGAGTCACTTCACCGAGTTTGGATCGCGCGTGACCGCTCGGGGGAGTGGCGCGGGTGGGTGGGTCGTCGGCAAGTCGGTCGAGACCAGTTGACCACACGGCGGCGGGGCGGTCAACTGGTCTCGACCGGAAGAAAGCGGGTCCGGCCGTGGTCATTCGCCGATGCACCACAGCCCCTTCGTCGTCCGCACATACATCCGCTTGTCCTCGAACACCAGCGAGCTCCGGAAGGTATCGAGCTTGTTGCGGGCGAGTTCCGCGAACTCGCGGCCGGGCTTCAGCACGACGGTCGTGCCGTTGTCGCTGCTGACGTAGAGGCGGTCGCCCGCGAGCGAGATGCTGGGGTAGCAATCGCCCGGGCCGAGGTCCAGATCCTGCTCGTAGACCAGTTCGCCCGTCCTGGCATCAACCACGGAGAGGAGTGGCCGAGAACTGAGCGCGTAAAGCAGGCCGTCGTGCAGCACCGGCGAGGGGAACCAGTACCCCTGGCCCTTGATGCTCCGCGGCTTCCACAGCGGCTCCCACTTCTCGGGGAACTTCTCCGAGGTCGGTAGCGCGTAGCCGCGCACCTGGCCGTTCACGAAGAACACCTTGCCGTCCTGCACCAGGGGCGAATTGGGGCCGGTCGAGCCGAGGTTCTTCGCCAGGACGGCGCCGTCGCTGACGCGGATCACCTGCCCCTGCGGGTGGATGACGACATCGACCGCGCCGAGGCGCGTGTGCATGGCGGTGCCGTGGTTGGGCGGAAGCTTCACGCGCCACTCCTCGCTGCCGTCCTTCGTGTTCAGGGCCACGAGGTCCGAGAAGTGGACGAGCAGCTTGTCGCCCACCAGCACCGGCGACGCCCCGTGGCCGTAGGCCGCCGTCGGGTGTTCGACGAGCTTCAGCCACTGACGGTTGCCGTCGAGGTCGTAGCACGCGGCCAGGCCGTTGCCGAAGATCGCGTAGACGTGTTTGCCGTCCGTGACGGGGGTGGCCGAGGAGTAGCCGCCGGTGGGGTGGTAGCCGCCCGCGTCCTTGCCCGGCTCGCGGTAGCGGTTCAGGGTGGTGAACGCCTTGCGTCGTGTTCGCGTCTTGTCGAGTTGGGCCTCGAGCGTTGCGAGCTTCGCCTCACTCTCCGCCTTCGTGGCCGGATCCTCCCGGATCGCCTTGCGGAGGGCGGAACTCTCTTTCTCCAGGTTCGACTGTTCCTTCTTCAGTTCGTCGTCCTGCTTGCGCTCCTCCTCGATCTGGCCCTTCTCCTTCTCGGTCGGGACGATCTCCTTCCAGCTCGATTCCTGCTGCCAGAGGATCTTGCCATTCCCTTTGTTCACGCAGAGCAGCACGCACGGCTCGGCGCAGGTAAAGAGACGTTTGCCCAGGATCACCGGGACGGCGTTGCTCTGCTTCAACTCGATGTGCCAGACGACGTTCTTGTCTTTCGCCCACTCCAGCGGCGGCGTGGCGGCGGGGTAACGACCGGTGCCGTCCGTGCGGAACCCGAGGGGCGGCTCGCCCCGCGCGGCGTCGCCGACAAAACAACCGAGGACGAGGAGAAGCGGAAGGATCGCGAGTCGGGTCATAGCTGTCGTTCCGTTTGAAGGAGGGCCGCTGTGCGGACGGGGGCCGGGCTTACTGGAACTTCTTGAGCATCTGCTCGGCGACGTACCGGTGCCCCTCCTCGGTCCAGTGGTTCCCGTCGTAGGTCAGAAAGCCCTTGGATTTGTTGTCGGGGTTGTGCTTCTTCCAGTACTCGACGAACGCCTTGCGGAGGTCGTTCAGGGGTACCTTCTTCTCCTTCGCGACGGCCCGGGCCGCGTCGGCCAGGGCGTCGAGCTTCTTGTCCGTCTCGTTGTCCGGGTTGTAGCCCTCCACCCGGCAGGTGCAGGAGCAGAGCACCACCCGCGCCCCGCCCTTCTGGAGCTTGTCGATCAATTCCTCGAGCTGCGACTTGAACTTCTCGGGCGTGACGCCGCCCCCGGCGTCGTTGACGCCGATCTGGATCACCACGACGGTCGGCTTCTTCGGGAGCACGTCCCGGTCCACGCGGGCCAGCAGGTCGGGCACGCGGTGCCCGCCGGTCGCCACCGCGTCCACCTCGACGCCCTTCTCCTTGAGGGCCGCGCGGACCAGCGGGACGTACCCCCTGCCGTCCGGCACGTTCTTGTCCTTGACCGCCAGGGCCGTCAGCGAGTCGCCGAGGAAGACGACCTTGTCGCCCTTCGTCAGCGCGACCGCGGCCCCGGCCGGATCATCGTCGGCGCCCCGGGCGGCGGACGCGTGCATGGAAAGAACGGCCGTGAGGAGGGCCGTGAGCCGGACAGTCATTGCTCGTAACTCCTGGTGAGAATGAACAGCACCGGTCGCGCCGGCACGTGGGCGGGCCGTCACCTTCACTTGACCGTCGTGCCGGGCCGGACCGCCTTGTGGCGGTACGCCCACACGCGCTTGTCCTTGAAGCTGAACAGGACGACGACGTTGTGCTCCGGGTCGAAGTCCATCGCGCCGACCCACGGGTTGCCCGGCCCGTTCGCGGCCTTCAGGTCGGCCCACGTGTTGGTCCGCACGTCGTAGCTCCAGGTGACCGCGTCGCTGGCCCCTCCGAATTGAGTCGCCTTCTTCCCGCTGTGCAGCAGCAACACCTTCTGGAACGGGTCGTACACCAGCCCCGCGCCGGGCATCCCCTGGGGTTGCACCGCCGGCTGCATGTCCTTCCACGCGTTCTTCGCCGGGTCGTACGCCCACGTCTGCGCCGGCCGGCTCTCGAACGGCGGGATGTACAGCACGAGCAAACCGGCGTCCTGATCGACGGCGGCCGTGGTGTACGCGGAGCCGGCGTGCCGTGGGTAGTCGCCGTCCGGGTTCGTCAGCTTCTTCCACGCGGATTCGGCGTGCGGGTTCTCGGCGCGAACGTCGAGCGCCCAGAAGTCTTTCGTCTTGTGATTCGGGTGCGTGAACTTGATCGGGAAGACGAGGCCGTGCTTCCAGTCGCACGCGAGCCGGGTGGTCGCCTCGCCGTAAGGGGCTTCGTGGAACGGGGCGGCGCGGAACCGGTCGGTCGCGAGGTCGTAGCTGCAGAACTTCGCCGACGGCGAGCGCGAGTGGTACTCGACCATGCCGAGTTGGTTGCCGGTGCCGCCGATGCCGTGGCGGATCCACGTCGCCTTCAGCCACGGGTCCCACGTGCGCCCGACGGAGCAGCCGTTCCCCGGCCGCGTGTCGCCCCACCCGGCCATCAGCTCGATCGGCCGGCGCTGGACGAACTGTTCGGTGCCGAGGTCGAACGCGGTGAGCTCGTTGTTGTAAGGGCCGGTGCAGCCGCCGTACCGGAAGAACAGGCAGTTGGCCGGGTCGTAGTTCCAGCCGATCTCGCCCCACCCCTGCGCCTGCACGGTGATCTTCAGATCCACCCACCTGTTCACGGGGAAGTCCGCGCCGAACCGCGTGTTCCGCGGCTGGTACACGAGCGTGGGAATCCCCGCGTCGGCCTTGCGAAAAGCTCCCGCCGCGGTGCGAGCGTCTTTGGTGCCGATCTGCTCCAATCCGTCGGCCGCGGCGGCACGTACGAGCCGCGCCTCGGTCTCGTCTTCGGCGAGCGCCTTCAGCCGCGCCTCGGCTTTGATGCCGCCGACGCGACCGAGCGCCATCGCGACCGCGTGGCGCCGGTGGAGACTCTTGTCCGCGTCGGTGGCGTGGAGCACGTCGAGTGCGTCCGCAGTGCCGATGTGGCCGAGCGCCTTCGCCGCGCGGAACGCGAGCGTGGCCGATTGCGCCTCGTCCTTCAACAGAAGTTTGTGAAGCGTCTCGACCGCCTTCCGCCCGCCGATCACGGCGAGCGCGTCGATGGCGTCGCGGTCGCCCTTCTCCGCGAGCGGGACGAGCAGGTCGAGCGCCTCGCGGCCGGCCTTGCGCGCGGTGACGAGACACACCGTTTGCTCGCCGAGGTACGGCCCGGTGAGCGCGACGAGTTCCTCGCCCCAGTAGCTCTCTTCCAGCCCGCGAACGATGAACGGCCGCAGCGCCTTCGGCATCAGTTCCTTCACCGCGGCGCGAACACGCTCATCGCCGCTGGTCGCGAGGTTCTTCTGCACGATGCCCGGATACCAGAACTGTTGCAGCTTCGTGCCGGTGAGTTCGACGAGCGCGTCAGTGGCTTCCGCGTGACCCAACCGCGACCACAGCGCGAGCGTGTCCGCACGCCACACCATCTCCTCCCACCCGCTCTGCTTCTCGAGCCCGGGGAGTTCTTCGACTATCTTCGCGACGGCGGCCTTGCGGTCGGCCGCGTCCCTCGGCGGCGCCGGCAGCGGCTTCCATTTGTCCTTCTGCGGAGCCGGTTCGACGAGGTACTGCTGCCGCACCTGCCGAACCGCCGCGCTCCGATCGAGCGCGGTTCTGCTCATCGCTTTATTCGCGACTTCCTTGTCTTGTCCGAGGAGCACGCGGAGCGCCGCGGCACGCACGCGCGGGTACGGTGAATCGAGGACCGGCAGGAGATCGACCTTCGGCGGGAACGCGCGTGCGAGACTGACGCGGCCCTTGAGCGCGGGGCCGACGCGCTCGTCGCGCCCCAGCGGGATCTCGGTGAGCAATGTGTCGAGCGCCTGCGCCGCGGCCAGTGCGACGGCGGGCTCCTTGCTCGCGAGCGCTTCGGCCAGCGGCGGCACCGCCCGGGCGTCTCGCGACCAGCCGAGTTCCCAGGCGGCCTCCGTTTCGCCCTTCGCCAGCGCCGCGACCCACTCCTTGAGCTTCGGGTGCTCGCGGTGCACGACCACGACCCCGTTGGACTCGGTCCAGCCCAGTTTCCACTGCTTGCACGCCTCGTCGAGGGTCATCCGGTAGCCGGGGCCGCCCACCCACGCGCGGCCGGCGAGCGTTTCGGGCAGCGCCCAGCGGATGTCCTCGCGCCCCGCGAGGACCGGCAGCAGTTCGTGCGGCGAGTACCACGCCCGGTCCAGCGGGGCGGGCTGGGCCGGCCCGAGTGCGACGACGAGGAAGAGTGCGTTCACGATACGACTCCGGGGAAGAGGGCGGGCTGCGTTCGACACGCGCCCGCCATCCGTTCATTTCGTGTGGGTCACCTGACCGAAAACCGGCAGACGACCGCGGTGCGGTTGACCTGCTCGTCCTCTGCCGAACCGGTCGGCGTTGTCGCCTCAACGACCGCCCGCCGTCGCTCATTGGCGGCGTCCGGTGCTACTTCTTCTCCCCGATGCACCACAGGTGCTTGTGCGTGCGGACGAAGGCGTCGCCCCCGGCGATCGCGATCGACGCGTCGGTGTGCTCGTCCAGCTTGTTGGTGCCGAGGTGCTCGTACTTCGCTCCGGCTGCGAAGACCGCGGTCGCGCCGCGGCGGTCGGTGATGTAGACGCGCCCGGCGGCGTGGACCAGCGACCCCCACGCCTCGCCGGCGGGGCGGCCCTCGACCTGGTCTTTCCACAGTTCCTTGCCCGTCTTCCACTCGTAGCAGCCGGGCACGCCGACGCTGTTGAGCGTGTAAAGGTAGTCTCCGGCGACCACCGCGGTGCTGATGAACATGCTCCCGACCTTGTGCCGGAGCTGGTCCTTCGTGATGTCGCCCGCGCCGCCGAGCTTCAACAGGCTGCCGCCGTAGATCAGGACTCCATCGACGAACAGCGGCGAGGAGTAGCAGTAGGTGCCACCGATCTTCGCGAACCACAGCTCCTTACCCGTCTTGGGGTCGTACCCGGAGAGTTTAAACGGCGCGGGGAAGATCAGCTCGTCCCGGTCGCCGACGCGAGCGACGATCGGTGTGGCCCACGTGCCGAGGAACTTCTTGCTGGTGATCCCCGCGTCCCCGCCCGGAATCGGCGTCTCCCACACCTTCTTGCCGGTGCGCTTGTCGACCGCGAGCAGGAACTGCCGCTCGCCCGGCCCGCACCACTGGATGCACAGGTCGCCGTGGAGGATCGGGGAGGATGCGGTGCCCCACAGGTGTTCGAGCTTGCCCACGTCGTAGTGCCAGAGCAACTTGCCCTCGAAGTCGTAGCACACCAGCCCGGCCGAGCCGTGGCTGGCAATCACGCGCTCGCCGTCGGTGACCGGCGAGGCGGAGCAGAACGGGTTGGTCGGGTGGGTGATCTCCGGCTCTTTGTAGGCCGTGTCGCGCTGCCACAGGAGCTTGCCGTCGGCGCGGGCGAAGCACATGACGGAGCGCTTCTCGGCGATCGCATGCCCACCGGCCGAGGACCCGCCCGCGAAGTCGGCCGGCACCTTCGGCGGCCACTTCGTCAGGTCGCTCGCCTGGGTGACGAAGACGCGACCGCCCCAGACGGCGGGCGTCGAGTTGCCCGGCGCGGGAAGCGCGACCTTCCACTTCACGTTCTTCGTTTTGTCCCACTCCACGGGCGGGTTCTTCGCGGCGGAGTTGCCCTGGCCGGTCGGCCCGCGCCAGCCCGGCCAGTCGTCGGCGCCCGCGACCGCGGTGCAACTCAGGAGCGCGAGGGCGGAGAGGTAGCGCGTCACGAGAGGAGCCTCCGGGCGGGTCGGGAACAGTGCGAGCGGGCGCGGAACGTTACTTCGGCGGGGCCACCGAGAACGTCCGCTCGATGCGGGTGGCGTTCCCTTGAACGTCCTTGACGGAAACAGTCAGCTTCCCCGCCGGGAGTCCCGTGATCGGCTTGCTCAGCCGCAGTTCCCAGCGGTTATCCGCCAGCGCCTTGAACTTGGTCGCGAGGTTTTCGCCGGGCTTCACGCCGGCGAGCGGGAAGTCGGCGATCACGGAGAAACTGTCCGGGTCAAGGCCGCTGCCGTAGTCGGACATGCCGACGAGGACGCGCGACAGCGGGCCGTTGAGGCCCGCCCGCGGCTCCGTGAGCGCGAGCGTCGGGCGCTGGTCGTCGAGCATCCACCCGTTGCCGCGGCGCTGCGGCTGCTTGGGATCGAAGTCGAGGTCGAGCGGGCAACCCAGGTCGATCCAGCGGAGAATCGTGCGGCGGTCCTCGTCGGTCAGCGGCGCGACCTTGCCCGCCTTGACTGCTTCCGGCGGCGGCATGACGCCCCCCTTGAACGGGGCGTAGGGCTGGCCGCCGCGGGCGAGCAGGCCCGAGTGGTCGCCCTCCGCCCCGGGCACCATCTTCTCCGGGAACCCGTCGGTGCGGCGCCCGAACAGCTTCCACGTCAGCGGGCTGGTGCGCGACTGCGACGGCCAGATGTAGCGCGTCGTCTTCGAGTCGCCAGAGTGGACCAGCGTGTGGTACGTCGCCGGCCCCGACTGATCCTTCAGGCGCCGGTCGTCGTCCAGCACGAGACCGCCCGCGGGCTTGTCCGACTTCCCGCTGTGGCAGGCGACGCAACTCCGCGCCAGGATCGGCTTCACGTCGCGGTGATACTCGACGTCCAGCACGCCCTTCGCGTACCGCACCCCGGTCTCTTCGTTCGTGTCCCACTTCTTACCGCTCTGGTCGTTCTTCTTGGTGGTGACGAGTGGCGTCTGCTTGGTGAGGTCGAAGACCGCGTATTCCGGCTTCGCCGCCGCGGTGTCCTTGAACTCGGTGGGCTTCTGGCTGTGCGCGTGGCACCCGCCGCAGTTGTTCCGCACCTCGCCCGGCCGGAGCTGGTGCCACGTCTGCGCCATGTTCAACAACATCCCATCCTTGTCGAGCGTCT
>CANLGS010000042.1 GCA_947490035.1 Gemmataceae bacterium | reverse complement strand
GCAGTTGCTGGGCCGCCGCCGACCCGCACACCGCCGCGTACAGCCTGCTCACCGACAACCCGCGGCGAGCACTCAGGGTGACCGCCGCGAAGATCATGGCGAAGTACGCGCCCGGCGCGAAGGCCACGGAAGATGCGAGGTGCCTCGCGTGCCACACGAACCCGGCGCTCGCGGCGACGAAGGAACTGATCGACGACGCGGACGCCCGCGTTCTGCGCGAACAGGGCGTGAGTTGCGAAGCGTGCCACGGCAACGCCGGGCAGTGGCTTCAACCGCACACCGGCTGGAAGGACAAGCCCCGCGAGGGCGTGTACCAGGCGACCGGCATGAGGCCGCTGTACGACCTCGGCGAACGGGCGCTCGCGTGCGCCGGGTGCCACGTCGGCGCACCGGCGGAGAAGGACGGCGAGGGCAAGGTGGTCGTCGCGGTGCGCGACATGAACCACGACATGATCGCCGCCGGCCACCCGCGGCTCGCGTTCGACTTCGCGGAGTACCAGCGCCGGCTGCCGCAACACTGGCAAGAAAAGGACCGGTCGAAGACGACGGACAAGGGCGTCACCCGGAACGAAGCGAAGACGTGGCTCGTCGGTCGCGTGGCGCACGCGGAGGCCGCGTGCAAGTTGCTCGAAGACCGCGCGACGCGGTCCGCGACAGACCCGCGCAGCCCGTGGCCGGAGTTCGCCGAGTTCAACTGCGCGTCGTGCCACCACAACCTGCGCGTGCCGGCGAACGACGCGGCGGACTGGCGGAGGAGCGACGCGTACCTCGACGGCCGACCGCTCGGCGCTCCGCCGTGGCAGACGATCTGGCCGATGACCTCCGCGGCCGGGCTTGATTCTCCGAAGCGCGATCGGTCGGACTTGGTGGAAGTGGTTGGCGCAATGGAAAAGTCGCGACCCGCGAAGGCGGAAGCCGCTCGGTCAGTGGCCTCGACTGCGGTTGAGCGGATGACACGCGAGCGCAAGGCGCTGGTCAAAATGTCGGACGCGGAGGTTGAGCGCACAGCGTGGGCGTACTTCCCGAAAGGTGCGCCGCTCGTGCCGGAGTGGGATAGCGCGTCGCAGTTGTTCTACGGCCTCGCGGCGATGGAGTACGCCCGCGGCAAGCCGGACGACGCGACGGTGAAGAAGTACCGCGCCGGCGTGACCGCGTTCCGCGACCAGGATTGGGTGCGGGTCGAGGGCGCGTTCAAGGCGATCCGCGAGAAGTGACGGCTTGAGAGTGGTCCGCTCGCTCCGCGAGCGGTCTTCTGCTTCGTTCCGAAGACCGCTCGCGGAGCGAGCGGACCACTCTGACGGCAAGGATTTCCCCGCACGGATGCGACGGACACGAACCGCGAGACTATCGTGCGTGCCGTTCTATTGATCGCGGTGGCGCTCGCCGCCGGTGTCGCGTGCGTGTTCAACACGGCGCGGTCCCACCAGCCACCGGCGCGACTGCCCGACCTCGCCGCGCCGGCCGCGCCCGCCAAACCTTACGGCGTCGATAAGGCCGACTTCAAGGAGCCGTTCGCGCAGCGCGCGAGTACGTCGTGTTCCGCGTCCGCGTGCCACGGCGGCGGTGCCGTCGGCAGAGTCGGCAGCGAACACTCGACCTGGGCGCGCGAGGCCGTTCCCGCCGAAACGAGCGACCCGCACGCGAAAGCGTACAGCGTCCTGTTCAACCCCGTCTCGGTGCGCATGGGCAAGGCGCTCGGCATTGCGGAACCGCACAAAGACGCGCGCTGCCTCACCTGCCACGCGGTCGATAGCACCAAAGAACCCGAAACACGCGACCAGATTCTCTCCGAGGGGGTCGGGTGCGGCGGCTGTCACGGACCCGCCGACAAGTGGATCGCGGAACACACGCTGCCGTCGTGGAAGAGCCGCAGCAACCAGGAGAAGTGGACCGCGTTCGGGTTCGTGCCGACGAAGAACCTCGTCGCCCGCGCGCTCAACTGCGCGAGCTGCCACGTCGGCGACGGCGAGCGCGACATGAACCACGACTTCGTCGCGGCCGGTCACCCGCGACTGGCGTTCGAGCCGGCCCGGTTCCACTTCCAGCCCGATTACCGCAAGCACTGGACCGAAAAGGGCGACGCGACGAGTTTCGAGGTGCGCCTCTGGATCGTCGGGCAGGTCGCGACGCTCCGCGCGTCCGCGAACTTGCTCGCGGTGCGCGCCGCCCGTGCCGACAAGGGCGACAAGCAGACGCCGTGGCCGGAGTTCAGCGGGTACAGTTGCTACGCCTGCCACCAGACGATCGGCGACCCGGAGACGCGCGGCAGCCTGAGCGCGACGGCGCGCCCGGCCGGGCGGCCGGGGTGGGAGGTGTGGTCGAACGCCACGTTCGGCGTCGCGGCGGACTCTTGCGGCCTCGCGTTCCCCGGTTTAAGCTCTCCGAAGTGGCCGGCGGTCGGCAAACTTCGCAAGTTGATGGAGGCGAAACTCGCGCCCGAACCGGGCGAGGTCGCGAAGAAGGCGAAGGCGGCCGTGGCCGAACTCGACCGGTGGCTCGCGGAGTTGCAAGCGGCCGAGGATCGCGGGTCGGGCGCCGTCGCGAAGGGCACGCCCGAGACGATCGCGAACCGGCTCGCGAAGAACGCGCTGTCCGACGACCGGAAGATGCTGGCCGACCACGACTGGGACGCGCTGGCCGCGAACTACTTAGGCGCGGCGGCGATGTACCACGCGGCCGGCGGCAAGGACCGGTCCGGGGCCGCTTGGCGCGAGCCGCTGTTGACGGTGGGGAAGGAACTGCGGTTCCCCGCCGGCGCGAACGGCCCGGTAAAGTTCGACCGGCCGAAGCTCGACCCGATCCGCGACGCCTTCGAGTTACTCCGAACCAGGACCGGCACACCAGAGGGGAAGTGATGACGACGGGACACGCGCGGCGGGTCGGGCGGGCAGTCGTGCTGGCGGCGGCGTTCGCCGGCCTCGTGTTGGGGCTGGTGGCCGCGGCCGCGCCGTCGCGCGCCGCGCAGAAGGATGAGAAGAAGGACGATTACCCCCGTCCGGAAGCAGCCCTGAAGAAGACGCAGGGCCTGCTCGGCGCGGCCGAGTGCAAGGCGTGCCACTCGGAGACCAAGCCGGAGGAGAAAGACCTCTACAAAGAGACGTTCGGGTTCGAGTTCATCCGACTGTCGGAGAACATCGTGTGGAGTACCCACGACCTGCACTCGACCGCGTACCGCAGCCTGCTGACCGACAAGACGGTGAAGGCCAAGAAGGACAAGCCGAACCCGACCGCGCAGCGGATGGAAGACAAGCTGCGGAAGTACAAGGGCGCCGACTACACGGTCGCGACCGATGTCGGCTGCCTCGCGTGCCACGCGAGTACGAAGGCGCCGCTCTCCCGTGTGCCGCACGCCGAATGGAAGGCGGCATCGTTCTCGATCACCGAAGGCGTCGGGTGCGAGATGTGCCACGGCCACGGCACCCTGTACGAGCGCACCCACCGGGCCAGCCGGGATGTCGAGAAGACGGACACGGATGTCAACCCGGAGGCGGTGAAGGTGGTCGATTGGCGGAGTTTCCCGATGGCGCTGAAGAGCGAATGGGGGCTGACCAACCTGCGCGACCCGGCCACGGCGACGCACACCTGCGCGTCGTGCCACATCGGCAACAAGGCCGAGGGCCGGTTCGTCACCCACGATTGGTACGCCGCCGGGCACCCGCCGCTGCCCCCGCTCGACCTCCTGGCCTACGCCCGCGAGCAACCGCGGCACTGGGGGTTCGCCCACGAGATGCCGTACATCACCAGCCTCGCGAAGAAGGCCGAGAAGGATAAGACGGACAAGGCGTTCGCCCTGTACCACTACCGGGCTGGTGAATCGTTCGTCGCCCGCCGGTTCGCCGAGTCCGCGCTCGCGACGCTCGCCGCCACCGCGACCCTCGGCGCCCAACTGGCCGACGACGCGAAAGCCAAGAACGACGGCCTCGACTTCGCCGCGTTCGACTGCTACTCGTGCCACCACAACCTGAAGTACCCCAGCGAGCGCCAGGATCGTGGGTACGTCGGGCGGCCGGGGCGCCCGCTGTACCGCCCCGCGGCGTTCGCGCTGGCGCGGCTCGTCCTCGCCCACGCCGGTGAGATGAAGGGCGCCGACCTCAAGGCCGCCGCGGGCGAACTCGACGCCGCCGAACTGGAACTGGCCGACGCCTTCACCGAAAAGACGTACGGCGACCTCGCGAAGGTGAAGGCCGCGACCAAGAAATTGGCGGACTGGAGCGAGGCGACGCGGAAGAAGCTCGACGCCGTGCGCTACACCACCGAGGAGACGAAGCGGCTGTTCGAGATGGTGAAGGCCGCCGCCAGCGACGACAAGAAGCCCGTCGGCGATCCCGAAGTGGCCCAGCTCTTTACCTGGGCCATCGAGACCCTCTACCTCGATTTGCAGCCGAAGGACAAGAAGGACGCCCCGGCGGTCCTCACCGAGATGCGTAAGGCGCTCGACGGGACCATCGTCACGCGGCTGCGGCCGAACGCGGCGTTCTACTACGAGCAGGGCGTGACCGGCGGCATCCCCGGCCCGACCGTCGAGTCGGTGGACAACCGCCTCAAGACCCGCATGGACACGTTCAACTCGTTCCGCGGCGACCCGTTCCGCAAGGCGTTCGGCGCCGTGAACGCGCCCTGACCTCGCTCCAGACAAAAGGACGAGCCGCTTGCGGCTTCGCACGTTGCCCCTCGGAGGCGTGCGAAGCCGCAAGCGGCTCTTTCCTTTTGAGGCCGAGACTCAGGTCACCGTCACCGTGCGGGAATCGAACGCCACGTTGCCGGCGTTGTCGGTCGCCCGCGCGTTCACGACGGGCATGGACCCCGGCACATACGTGCCCGTGGCGAGCGTGAAGGTCCACGTCGCGAAGTTGTCCGTCGTCGCGGCGGGCAGGAACACTTCCGCCACCGAGTCGAACCCGTTACTCGGGCCGGTGTAGTACAGCCCGGCCGCGCCGTTCCGGATGCTGACTTCGACCGCCCGCACGCCCGAGGCGCCGGCCGTGTCGCTGCTCGTGCCGGTGATCGCCCCAGTCGTGCCCGGACCGGGGTCCACCGCGACCATCGGCGGGGTCGTGTCGTACATGAAGATGAAGTTCAACCCCTCGCTCGGGTTGTTCGCCGCGTCCCGCGCCGCGTCCGCCGGTACTATCACCGTCACGTTGCCCTCGAAGACCGGGGTCACATCGACCGTGTACACCCGCGGGTTCCCCGGCGTCGCCTGGAAGTTCGTTTTCACCCCGTTGCTGACGGAGATGTCGTCCGTGTCGAAGCCGGTCACGTTCTCGCTGAACGTGATGCGAACGGTCACCGGACTCTGGTTCGTCGGCACGGTCGGGGTCGAACTGAACACGATCGTCGGCGGGGTGTTGTCCACCTTCAGATCGACCGGCGTTGCGTTGCCGACGTTCCCGGCCGGGTCGGTCGCGGTCGCCGTCACCGGGAAGGTGCCGTTGGGCACCACGTCGGTCACGTCCGCCGACCACGTACCGCCGGTCACGGTCGCGGTGTACGTCTTGCCGTTCACGGTCACGCGCACGACCGCCGGCTCGCTCACCGTGCCGGTCAGCGTCGGCGTGGTGTCGCTGGTGACGAGGGCGTTGGTCGCGACCGCCGGGGCGAGGCTGTCGAACGTCAGCGCCACCGTGTTCGACGCGAGGTTGCCGTTCTTGGCCGCGTCGGTAGCGGCGCCGGCCGCGACCGCCACGCTCACCGCGCCCTGCGCGGAGGGCATAACCTGGAGCGCGAATGTTCGCGCGTCGAACGTCGTAAACGAGGTCACGATGCCGTTGGTCACCAGCAGGTCGGCCGGGTCGGTCGGGTCGAACCCGGTCACGTCCTCGTTGAAGTTGACCGCGAACGCGATCGGGGTCGCGCGCGTCGGGTTCGCCGCCGCCGTGGAAACGGTCGCGGTGGGCGGCGTGGTGTCGGGCGTCGTCGCGGTCGGCTCGGTGGTTGGCGTTGTCGTCGGGTCGGTGGTTGGCGTGGCCGGCGTCGCCGTCGGCGGGCGCGTGCCGCTGGTGAACCCGACGATCGCCGGGCGCGCGAAGGTGGAGTTCTGGTTGTCGAAGAAATCGTTCCCGGCCGGGTTGAGCAGCCCGAAATCGACGGCCCCGACGTTCCGCGCGACCACCTGGTCGTTGCCCGTGCCGGTGTCGAGGAACAGGTAGCGGCGGGCAACGAACCCGTTCAGGATCGCGGTGTCGTCGCCGGCGCCCGTAGCCAGAATCGTCGCGCCGCGGTGGCCCACGCCGCTCACGCCCAGGATGTCGTTCCCGTCGCCCATATCGACGTTGAGCGTCCCGCGGTTGCTCGTGCCGGTGACGATCAAGTTGTCGTCGCCGCCGTGCATCCGGACGTACAGGTCGCGCGTGATGCCCTTCACCCTGATCTCGCCGCGACCGCCGTTGATCGTGGTGGTCGCGTCGAGCGCGCGGATGCGCACCCGGTCGGTCTTGATCCCCGCGATCTCGATCTGGTTGCCGGCGTCGTCGCCGGAGACGTAGAGCGTGCCGTGGAACAACATGACCTGTACGTTCCCGGCGGGAACGGAGCGGTCTTCCAACCCCTCGACGCGGGGCACGAATCGCGTCGCGCCGTGTTCGCCCGAACCCATGTTTCGCCCATCCTGCTAGGGAACTGCCGCCGGGAGGTTGCGGGCGGAACCGCCTCCCGATTTTAAACGGAAGGGCGGCTGGTCGCGGACCGCACGCGGAGGATTCAACCTGTTTTGTCGGTCGGAAGGACCACGCCGGGGCGAGGAGAAATGCGGACGGCGGCACGCCGGACCGGTCGCGGGTGTGGGTTGTGCCGTCACTTGAGTCGGAATGCGCGATTTAGGAGTGTAGTCCTCACGCTACGCGTGAGGTGCGCCTCAGGTGCCGATACCGTCACACCGGGGCATCGCACCTCACGCGGAGCGTGAGGACTACACTCCCGGACCTCCCGGACCTCACGCGGAGCGTGAGGACTACACTCCCGGACCTCACGCGGAGCGTGAGGACTCCACTCGCACTAACTCGCGCAGACGCCGTTGGCTTCCGCCGGCACCTGCGGCAGTTCGCGCGGCCCGCGGCTGTGGTCGAGCACGTACTTCTGGAAGTGGTACACGCGTTCCTCGCGCGTCCCGATCACGCCGGCGTGCGGGCTGCACTCCATCCCCCGCTGCACCCCGGTGTAAATCGAGCCGTCCTCGGAGAACACCCTCTTGCCGATGAACGTCGCGATCGACCGCAGCGCGCGGTACATCACCCACGCGACCGGGTTCGCGCGGCGCCCGCGGCGCCCGCGGAGCGTGAAGAAGATACATCTGTAACGGCACGTCGCCGGTCCGGTCGGGAACACGCACTGCATCATGCGGAACGAGTCCAGCGAACTGCCCGTCGCGTGCGGGTGCAAGACGCGGTGCCAGTACTCGTTGCTCACCTTCTCGCCCATCCGCCGCACCATCCAGTTCTGCGCGAACGCGGCGAAGTCACGCGGCGGCGCCGTCTTGAACGACGTGAACCGGTCCGTCAGTTCGTGCCACGCGTTCTCCTCCGACGGGAATTGCTTGAACGTCCACGGGTGGACTTCCGGGATGTGGTACGACTCCAACGAGTTCTCCAACACCACCTTCCAGTTGCACGGGAAGTCCTTCTCCCACGTCGCCGCGTGCCGGTACGCGCCGCCGTAGTCCTGCCACGCATCCCACACGGGCGCCAGCCATTCGCGGAGATCAGGCCCGGTTTCGCTGAAGTTGACGAACACGAGGTCGCCGCACGTGTCCACGCGGAACCGGCGGAGACAGGAGTTGTCGCGGTCCCACGGGCGGAACGCCTTCGCGTCGGGAATCTTCCCGGTGCCGCCCTCGGCGTTGAACTCCCACCCGTGGTACTGGCAGCGGAGTTTCTCGGTGTTGCCGCGCGGCTTGTCCGTGAGCCGGCTGTGGCGGTGCGGGCACACGTTAAGGAACGCCCGCAGTTCGCCGCCGAAGTTGCGAATGATGATCGGCGTTTCGAGCAGGTCGAACGTGAGGAAGTCGCCGTCGTGGGCGAGATCGGACTTCACCGCGAGCGGGTGCCACGCGGGGTGGAACAGGTGCCGCAGTTCGGCCCGGTACTGTTCGTCGGACGTGTAGTGATACGGGCGCAGCAGGTGCCGGAGGTGGTGCTGGTTGGTGAACATCTTCTGTAACGCGGAGTGCGGAATTCGGAACGTGGAATGAAAACAGACACGCAGAGGAAACCCTCCCCATCTTCGCAGACTACGTGTCTTTCTATTCTTTATTCCGAATTCCGCACTCCGCGTTCCGCATTTCTGGTCACTTCCCGCCGAGCTTCTCGATCGACAGCTCGGGTTGCCACAGGCTGAGGAACGTGGGCATCTTCGCGCGGTCGAGACCGGGCAGACTGGGGAACAGCCCCGACCCTTGCAGCGGGACGTTCGCGGTGACCGCGTAGATGGAGCGGGCCGGGTCGTTGGTGCGCCGGTACATCACCACGCCCGGCCGCCCGGCAACGTCGCGGCAGCCCAGCCGGGCGGCCAGTTGCAGCGCCTCGTCCAGGTCGCCGACGTGATCGACCAGCCCGCGGGTCATCGCCTGCGAGCCGGTGAAGATGCGCCCGTCGAACGTGTTGCCGCGGTCCAGGTTCCACCCGAACAGCGTGCCCTCGACCGGCGTCTCCATCCGCACGACCACGCCCGGCCGCGACTTCTGGATGTCGCGGATCAGTTGGGCGTGGAACTCGTCGGCCATCGCCTGGAGGAGTTGCTTTTCGCCCTCGGTGAGCCGGCGCGTCGAGGTGCCGATGTCGCCCTTCGCGCCCGCGATGATCGGCTGCGGGATGACGTTGAACTGCTGCATCAGGTCGCGCAGGTTGAACAGGTTGAGGATGACGCCGAGTCCGCCGGTCACGGTCGCCGGCCCCGCGACAACCTGGTCAGCGGCGGACGCCAGGTAATACGCGCCGCCGGTCGTGGTATCCATCAGATAAGCGACCACCGGCAGGCGGGTGCGTTCCTTGAATCGTTCCAGGTCGCGGCGCATCGAAATACACGCCGCGACGCCGCCACCGGGGCTGTTGACGCGGAGGACGACGGCCTTCACGCACGGGTCGCAGGCCGCCGCGTCGAGCTTCTCGCGGAACAGCGCGACCGGGTTTTCGCCGCACGACAGCGGCCCGACGAACGGCGTGTTCAGGATGAGGCCGTCCACGTCGATGATCGCGACGCGGCTCGGCCCGGCTTGCACGACGACCGGCAACACCGGCCCGGCGGTCGGGCTGACGGGTGGCGCGTTGATCTGGGTTTCGACCTTGGTTCTCAGTACGAACCGGTCGCTCTTGCACCCCGCCGCGAGGGGTAAAGCGAACAGAATCAGGAGAATGCTCCGCATGGGTCGTGCCCTTAATTCTCGTTCGTGGAGGCACAAAGTTCTCCAGTGTTATCGGCACAACCACCCTTGCCGGATGACCCTAATTCCGGCACAACAGATGTACTCGTTACAACCCACCGCGAACGCGTGTGCCGACGACAACCGACTGGGATTAGAGTTTGAACTAAGTCCCACCGTGCCGTAAGTCTCTACACTGCCTAGTTTGCCAAACCGACTCGGACTTCCGATACTGACTGTTCAGGCGCCGCCGGTTTCCGGCTGTTGCGCTATTGGTGCCGGGGCGTTTCCCGGCTTTCCGACATCCCCGGACAGGGAGGTCCAGCCCTTCGAGGCGAGTGATGGAACCGCGCGACCTCATCGTTCTGACCCCCGCGGGAGCGGCCGAACCGTCCCTCGCGATCGCCGCCTGCCGCGCGGGCGCGGTCGGTGTTCTCGACCTGGAGTTTTGCTCCCGATCTCTTGCCCTCCCGGCGCTCACGCGCCTCGCACGTTTCGCCTCCGGCTTCGGCGTTCAGCTACGCACCGATTCCGTAGACCTCTTCGATCTTCTCAGCCAGTTCAAACCGGCTTGTGTCATCCTCGCGGGCGCGGACCACCCCACGCTCGCGGGTCGCGTGCGCGACCTGAAGACCGCGGGCGCTACAGTGCTGCGCGAAGCCTTGAGCGTCGCGGAGGCGAAGTACGCCGTCGAACTCGGCGTGACCGGCGTCATCCTGAAGGGCCACGAGGCCGGCGGGCGCGTTGGTGCGGATACGTCGTTCGTGTTGCTTCAGAAGTGGCGCCGGTTCGCCGACGAGAACGGCGTGACGGTGCCCTTCTGGGTCCGCGGCGGGATCGGCGCGAACACGGCCGCCGCGTGCGTGGTCGGCGGCGCGCGGGGCGTCGTCCTCGATTCGCAGGTGCTGCTGACGCGCGAGACGCCGCTGCGCGACGCCGCCCGCAAGCGCATCGCCGGGCTGGACGGGAGCGAAACACTCGTCCTCGGAATGCGGCTCGGCGAAGGCTATCGCATCTACGCGCGCCCGGATTGCGTCGGTGCGCAGGAACTCGCGAAGGAAGACGAGCGGCTTCAGCACGCGGCCCTTCCGCCCGAAGAGAAGTTGACCGCGTGGCGCGAGGCGGTTCGCGCCCGCGTCGCCGTCGATCCTTCCGCGGGCGTGTGGCTCGTCGGTCAGGACATTGTGAACGCCGCGCCGCTCGCGGCGAAGGGCATTACCGTCGCGGGCGTGGTGCAGGCGATCTGCGAGCGCAGCGCGAAGCAACTCGACAGCGCGAAGCGATTGAAACACCTCGCCCCCGATTCGCCGCTCGCGAAGTCGCACGGCACGAAGTACCCGATTCTGCAAGGCCCGATGACGCGGGTCAGCGACACGGCCGCGTTCGCGGACTCGGTCGCCGCGGGCGGCGCCTTGCCCTTTCTCGCGCTCGCGCTGCTTCGCAAAGCGGAGACTGAAAAGCTGCTCGCGGAGACGAAGGCGAAACTCGGCAAGAAGCCGTGGGGCGTCGGCATTCTGGGCTTCGTGCCCAACGAGATTCGCAGCGAGCAGCTCGAAGCGATTCGCACGCACAAGCCGCCGTTCGCGATCATCGCCGGCGGCCGGCCGGATCAGGCGAAGGAGCTTGAGGCGCAGGGCATTCCGACGTACCTGCACGTGCCGTCGCCGGGTCTGCTCAAGATGTTCCTGAAGGACGGCTCGCGCCGGTTCATCTTCGAGGGCCAGGAGTGCGGCGGTCACATCGGCCCGCGCGCGAGCTTCGCGCTGTGGGAAGCGATGGTCGAGGTGCTGGTCGAGAACATCGGCGCGAAGCCGGCCGACGACCTGCACGTCGTCTTCGCCGGCGGCATTCACGACGCGCTGTCCGCGAACATGGTCGCGGCGCTGAGCGCGCCGCTCGCGGAGAAGGGCGTGAAGGTCGGCGTGCTGCTCGGCACCGCGTACCTCTTCACGAAGGAAGCGGTCGCGGGCGGGGCGATCACGGAGCGCTTCCAGCAGGAGGCGCTCGCGTGCGGCGACACCGTGTTGCTCGAAACCGGCCCCGGCCACGCGATCCGCTGCATCCCGACGCCCTACGCCGACGTGTTCGAGTCAGAGAAGCGCAAGCTGCGCGCGGAAGGCAAGTCACCGCTGGAAGTCGGGATCGCGCTCGAACGCATGAACCTCGGACGCCTGCGCGTCGCCAGCAAGGGCGTCGATCGTTCCTCTGCCTCTTCTTCTGTTAGCCGCGCCCCGAAGGGAAGCGGGAACGTCAACGGCGCGAGCAATGGCGATGGCCTCCATCCTGTCGGTGCCGACGATCAGTTCGCGCGCGGCATGTACATGATCGGGCAGGTCGCCGCGCTGTGGGACAAGGTCGTCACGGTCGCGGAACTGCACGCGAACGTAACCGACAGCATCATTCTGCCCGAAGCGGAGACGAACCCGCAGAACCCCGAACTGCCGGCGCCGCCGCCGTGCGATGTCGCGGTCATCGGGCTGTCGTGCTTCTACCCCGGTTCCACCTCGCTGTGGGGGTACTGGGAGAACATCCTCGCGAAGACGAACGCGGTCGTCGAGATTCCGCCGACGCACTGGGACTGGCGGCCCTACTACGACCCCGACCCGCGAGCCAAGGACAAGATGGTGTCGAAGTGGGGCGGGTTCATGTCGGACGTGACGTTCGACCCGCTCAAGTACGGCATCACGCCGAAGTCGCTGCCAAATATCGAGCCGCTTCAACTGCTGCTGCTCGAAGCGGTCAATCAGGCGATCGGCGACGCGGGCTACCTCGAACGCCCTTTTGCGCGCGAGCGCACTTGCGCGATATTGGGCGTGGGCGGCGGCGGGATGCCGCTGTCCATCTCCTACGGCTTCCGCGCGTGCATGCCGCTGCTCGACTCGATCCCCGGTATGCCCATCAAGGCGCAGTCGATCGTCGACCTCGGCGAAGGGATGCTGCCG
>CANLGS010000041.1 GCA_947490035.1 Gemmataceae bacterium | reverse complement strand
TGGTTTTGTGGCACAGGCTTCCAGCCTGTGTTGCCTTTAAAAACACAGGCTGGAAGCCTGTGCCACAAGAGCAAAGAAGCACAAAGTAAGTGCCATTGGGCGGGACGCCCGCACCACAAGGAAGAAGGCACCCGGCCCTACTTCGTCAGGCGGTCCACCGCGACCTTCAGGAAGTGGACGGTCGAGCCGGTCAGGTACACGGTTCCCACGTGCTTGTCGTCGAGCGTGACGGTGCGGGCCGAGTAGAAGCGGGCGGCGATCGCGGCGTCCGGGAGCAGCGTCACGGGGGTCGCGGTCCACGTCTTCCCGTCGTCGGCCGAGGCGTTGTACCGCAGTCCCTTGTTCGCCGTGCCCACGCCCCAGGTGACCACCACGCGCCCGTCCGCCAGCGCGGTCAGGTAGCGGCCCTCGGCGTTGTCCCCGTCCGGCGGCGCGGGGAAGTCCTTGACCTCCGACCACGTCTTGCCGTCGTCGGTCGAACGCAGGAACACCGGCCCCATCGCGAGGAGCGTCCCTTTCGTCGTCCGGCAGACCTGCTGGAAGGCGTGCGCCTTGCCATCAGGCAAAGCCACCGGGAACGCGGTCAGTTTGTCCGTCTTCGGGTCGTACACCTTCGGCGGACTGACCCGCAGCGGGAGCAGCCAGCGTCCGTCGGCCAGCGGCAGGACGTTGTGCCGAACCGCCCCGAGGTGCTTGCCGTCCACCGGCCCGATGACGCGCTGGTCGGACCACGTCTTGCCGTTGTCTTCGCTCACCGTGTAGAGCAGCGCACGCTCGTAGTACTTGTCCTTCGCCTTGTCGTCGGCGATGTAGTTCCAGGTGACCACCACCCGCCCGTCGGGTAGCGCGTCGGCCGTGCCGGGGTAAATCTCGAACGTCTTCACCTCGCGAATCGAAGCCGGGCGGTCGGCCGTCGTGGTGATCGCCTCGGGCGCATCCCAGGTCTTCCCGCCGTCGGTCGAGCGGGTCCGCATCAGGACGTTTTGCCCCTTGTAGACGACGACCAGCGTGCCGTCCTTGGTGCGGCAGATGGACGGGTGGACGTGCCCGCCGGCCTTCGGAGAGGTCGCGACCTGAACCGGGCGATCTTCGGTCGGATCACGCCGGAGCGCGTCGATCTTCTCCTGAACCTTCGCCGCGTCCGCCTCGGCGGTTCCGAGCGGCTCCGGCTTGACGGTCTTCTCGCGCGTGTACCCGACGTGCTTCATCCAGGCGGCCGACCGCAGCCCGCGTTTCTGCTCCACCAACTTGAACAGCGGGTCGGCCTTGATCGTCGCGACGGTTTCGTCCGGAGCCTTCACGCCGAGCGCGGTGAGGATTGTTTTCGCGATCAACAGTTGGCCGTCCTCGCCGGGGTGAACCTTGTCCCCGGAGAACGGCGTGGCGCGGGCGTCGCGCGCCTTCCGCATCGCGGTGTGCAGGTCGATCACGGTCACGCCGTCAACCTTCAGCGCCGTCTCCCACTTCGCGTACTCCGTCATCACCGCGTCGTAGTTGAACTCGTCCTTCTTGGGTGTGAAGTCGTAGATCGGCGGCGTGATGATGAAGATTTGCTTCACGCCGGCCGTCTTGCACTGCTCGATCAACTTCGTCACGCCCTTCTGGAAAGCGGCGAAGCGTTCCTTGTCGAGCGCCTGGTAGATGCCGTCGTTGATGCCGTAGCAGGCGAACACCACGTCCGGCTTGGCCTTCTCCAACACGCGACCGAGTCGCTCGAACAGGCACGGTCGCGGGAACGTCCCTCCGGCGTGCCCGTCCTCGCTCAGCCCGGACAGTGTTTCGCTCGACAGCCCCAGGCCGAGAATGTCGAAGTCCTTCTTGGGATGCAACCTCTCCAGGTAGTACGTGGTGAACGCGACGTACCCGCCCGCCTGGGTGATGCTGTCGCCGAGGAACACGACCCGCTTCCCGGCGAGCGCGTCCGCGTCCTGCGCGAACAGCGGGGCTGTCAAGAATGCGCCGACGACGATCGCGAACACAAATCGGAACATGTGTCTCCCCCGGTGTGACGCCACCCCACGTACCCGGAAGTTACATTACGACGCGTGCGACCGCCGGGCGCAAATCGGGTATGCTGGGAGCGATTCCAGAGGGCGACCGATGACCGAAGCGGAATGGCTCGCGTGTGGTGACATAGGCGAACTGATCCTCGCCTTGAACCAACTCTCTCCGCCGACGAAGAGGAAATGCCGGCTCTGCTCTGTCGCATTTTGTTCGCGCCTTAAAGCGTCACTCCTCAGCGAAACAGCGAGATCGGCGCTCAAAGTCGCGGCGAGCTTCGCTGACGAAAGCAAGAAGTGGGATAAGCCGGTGACCCAGGCGATCAGCGAGCCGGTCGTCGGCCTCCCGAAGACCCCGGCGGTCGCGAAGGACGCGAAAAAACCGGACGCCGCCGTTCCGCCCGAGCCGGAACCTGGTCTCTGGTACAGCACGGTGGACAGCGGCGCTCTGGACCCGAAACACGAGGATCAGTGGAAGCCGCTCACCGGCGGGCACGTGTTCGTTAGCGGTATGGCCGAGTGGGTGACCGACCGCGCGGCCGACGGGACGGAACCGGGGCCGCTCACCGACCTGTTCTTCAAGAACACCGGCCTCTTCAAACTGAAGCGCAAGGCGAAGGACGGGAAGACGGACGAGGAATCGGAGCCAGCCACGATCACCGTGCTGGTGGTCGTCGGGTACAGCCCCAAGCCTTCGGCGAAGGACGGGTGTCCGACCGGCGCACCATAACGACCGCGGGTGACACACGACCATGAGCACCGCCGCCATCGCCACCGTCAGCACCGCGCTGAAAAGCGTCCTCGAAGGGGGCGGCACCGGTATGTCCGTCGTCCTCGCCGACCCGACCAAGGCGAACGCCGGCGAGTTGGTGGTGTGGCTGTACCAGGTGACCGTGGACGAGTTCACCCGGAACCGGTCGCCCGCCCAGGTCGAGAACGCCGGCGGGCGCACCAGTCGGCTGAAGTTGCCGCCGCTCGGCGTCAACCTGTCGTACCTGATCGCCCCGATGGTGGACGACCAGTACGCCGCCCAGACGGCGCTCGCGGCGGCCATGCTCGCCCTGTACGAGACGCCGCAGTTCGCGGTCGAGCTGCCGGGCGCCGAGGTGAGTGAACTGGTGCGCGTGAGCTTCATGCCGGACACGATGGACGAGCGCGCGAAGCTGTGGGAGGCGGTGTCCCGGCCGTACCGCCTGTCGGTCTGCTATCAGGTGCGCACGGTCCGGCTGGTGTCCAAGCAGTTGTCGGCCGACGCCGCGATCGTTTCGACCGCGGCCGGGATCGAGGAGAAGCCCGCGCCCGAAGCGCCGCGCGCCGGGCGCGGTCGAAGACTACGACAACGCCAGCCTCGACCCCACGAGCGCGAACTACCTGCCCACAGCGGTCAACGGCGGGTCGTAACTCGTGCGGCTCGTGGTGAGCAACGCGCCGACCGGCCCCGCGACCCCGTCCCTCGACAACGCGCTGGTCGCGCTCGCCGGCGGCGACGCGACCGACCCGAAGCCGGAACTGGACGACTACAAGGGCGACCTCGACCTGCACAACGACCAGCTCCCCGAACTCTTCGGCCAGGGCCGCGGGCTGAAGGCGATGGAGTCCGTCGATCAGGTGTCGCTGCTGCTCGCCCCGGACCAGGCGCACCCGAATACCTCCGAGTCGGACCGCGAGTCGATCGGCTCGTTTCTGGTCACCTCCTGCGAGCAACTCAAGGACCGGTTCGCGGTGCTGTCGGCCGACCGCGACT
Organism: Gemmataceae bacterium; assembly: GCA_947490035.1. Lineage (GTDB taxonomy): Bacteria > Planctomycetota > Planctomycetia > Gemmatales > Gemmataceae > Gemmata. The sequence continues at coordinate 8,668 of CANLGS010000041.1, read as the reverse complement.
TCTTCAAGAAGGTCGAATCGGGGAAGGCCCGGCCGCCGTTCGACACCACCTACGCCGGGTTCTACTACCCGTGGATCAAGGTGTACGACCCGTACTCGCGCGACGACGTGCCGCTGCCGCCGTCCGGGCACGTCGCCGGCCTCATGGCCCGCACGGACATCGAGCAGGGCGTCCACAAGGCGCCGGCCAACGCCATCGTCATCGGCGCGAAGGGGCTGCAACTGCCCATCACGAAAGAAGACCAGGCGCTGCTCAACCCGGCCGGGATCAACTGCATCCGCGACTTCCGCGCCGACGGCCGCGGGCTGCGCCTGTGGGGCGCGCGGACGATGACCAGCGATCCGGAATGGAAGTACATCGATCGCGTTCGGCCCGCCCAACCCGACCGCCCGGCCGACGTACAAGCTGCACTACGGGCGCACGCTCGTCGAGTTCCAGCCGAAGCTGTCGTTCGCGCACCAGGTGGAAGAGGTGGTGGTCCGCGGGTGGGACAACGAGAAGGGTCAGGAGATCGACGTGACGGTCGGCGGCGGCGCGCTGAAGAACAAGCTCAAGCCGGGGTCGCCGAACCCCGCGAAGGGGCGCAAGGAGGTGATCGGCAACCGCCCGGTGAAGGGACGCCGCGGCGGCCCGCGAGTTGGCGAAGGCGACGCTGGCCCTCATCCACAACGAGGCGGTGACGGCGAGTGGGTCGGTGGTCGGCTTGCCCGACCTGCGGACCGGCTGCACGATCCACGTCGCCGGGCTGGGGCTGCGGTTCAACGGCCGGTACTTCGTCACCGGCACGACGCACACCATCGGCACCTCCGGGTACACGACGCAGTTCGAGTGCCGGCTGGAAGAGTTGAGCCACAAGACCGACGGCGAATCGCTCACCGACTGACAGAGGGCGTCCATGACCGAGACCGACACCGGCAGCATCGTCATCGGGGTGGTGAAGAAGCTGGACGAGAAGACGCCCGGTCGGGTGACGGTGACGTTCCCGCACCAGGGGTCGTGCGAGAGCGAGTCGTGCGCGGTCGTCACCCCGATGGGCGGTGACGGGCGCGGGATCGTGTTCCTCCCCGAACCGGGCGACCACGTGCTCGTCGCGCTGGAGCAGGGGAACCCGGACCGCGGGTACATCCTCGGCGCGGTGTGGAGCAAGAACCAGCCGCCGCCGAAGCTCGACGGCAAGCCGGCCGAGAACAACCTGCGGCTCATCCGCTCGCGGTCCGGGCACGAGTTCCGGCTCGACGACACCAAGGGCCGAGAGAAGATCGAGATCGTCGATAAGGACGGCAAGCGCAAGGTGGTGATCGACACCGCCGGCAAGAAGATTCAGATCGTCTGCGAGAGCGGCGACGTGGAGGTGACCGCCGGCACCGGGAACGTGACGGTGAAGGCCGAGAGCGGCGACGTGAAGGTGAACGGGAAGTCGGTGGCGATCACCGCGAGCGCGGACTTGACGATCAAGGCGACCGGGAGTCTGACGCTCAAGGGCGCGACGGTGAACATCAACTGAGGCACGCGATGGGACAGCCGGCCGCGAAGCAGGGCGACACCGTCACGGCGGTGGACACCCACCTGATCCAGCCGCCCGCGCCGTCGGGGCCGTTCCCGGCGCCGCACCCGTTCAACGGCACGCTCGACGCGAGCCTCAGCCCGGACGTGAAGATCATGGGAATGCCGGCCGCGACCGTCGGGAGCATGGCGACGAACATCCCGCACCTGCCGGCCGGCGGGACGTTCGTGATCCCGCCGCTGAACCGCGCCCAGGTGTCGGTCGGCAGCGCGACGGTGTTCATCAACGGCAAGGCGGCGGCCCGCTCCGGCGACCCGGCGCTCACCTGCGACGACCCGGCGAACACGCCGGTGGGAACGGTTCAAGCGGTCGGCACGGTCAACATCGGCTGAGGGAGGAGGAAGACGTGGCGACGACGAAGCTCGGATTCCTCGGCCGCGGGTGGGCGTTCCCCGTCCGGCCCGACACCGGCGGGCGGCTGCGGCTGACCGACCAGGAGGACGCGATCCGCAACGCGCTGTTCCTGATCCTCAGCACCGCGCCGGGCGAGCGGGTGATGCGCCCGGACTTCGGGTGCGGCGTCCACGACCTCGTGTTCCAGCCGAACACCGCGGCTCTGCGCGGGGCCGTGCAGGTGCGGGTGCGCGAGTCGCTGGTGAAGTGGGAACACCGGATCGACGTACTCGAGGTGCGCGTCGAGACCGACCCGCAGGCCGCCCACCACCTGACCGTCCGCATCGACTACCGCGTGCGCTCGAACAACGCGCTGTTCAACCTGGTGTACCCGTTCTTCCTGACCGAGGGCGTGAGCTAGTGCCGCTCGAAGCGCCGAACCTGGACGACCGCACCTTCGAGGACTTGCTCCGCGAGGCGCGGCTGCGCATCCCCCGGTACTGCCCGGAGTGGACCGACTTCAACCCGGCCGACCCCGGCACCGCGGTCGTCGAGCTGTTCGCGTGGTTCACCGAGCTGATGCTGTACCAGATGAACCGCGTGCCCGAGCGGAACTACATCAAGTTCCTCGAACTGCTGAACCTCCAGCCGCGGGCGGCGGCGGCGGCCCTCGCCGGCGCCCGGATGCGGTGCGGGTACGCCGACCGCGACACGCTCCGCGACGCCCTCGTCCAAACCGTCGGCCTGCCCGCCGCCCCAGAGTACGAGCGTGTCATCCAAATTACGGTTTGGCTCCCTCCGGCGGCACAACGACACCGGGTTCCGTGCGCGGCAGCACGGCCCCGGCTCCGGCCGGCCCGTCGAGGCCGAGCGCGGCGCGGTAGTTCGCGACCGCCCCGAAGTACGCCCCCAGCACCGCGACGACCTTCACCCGCGCCTCGGCCGTCGCGATCTCCTGAAGGTTCAACTCGACCAGGCTGGTCCGCCCGCCCTTGAACGATACGGTTTCCAGCTCCAGCACGCGGAGCGCGTGCTTCAGCTCCTCGCGCGCCTTCGCGACCCGGCGGTAGGTCAACACCAGTTCCGACACCGCGTCCTGCACCTGCGCGGTGATCTCGTCGCGGGCGAACCGCTCCTGGGCGAGGAGCTGCGCCAGCTGCGCCTGCGCCACGTTGGTCAGCCCGCGGGCGTTGCGGAACGGGAGCGGCATCTCGAACGTCACCCCCCCCTCGGCGGCGGTGCGCTCGGTCGCGAACGGCCCGGTGCCGGTGAACGTCTTCTTCGCCGCGCCCGCGTCCTGCGCCACCTGCGCGTACACGTTCAGCGCCGGGGAGAGCTGGTTGGTCGCCAGCTTCAATTCGACCGCCCGCCGCTCCTTCTCCAACTGGAACCGCACCAGTTCGGGCCGTTGTGCCAGCGCCACGGCCACGTCGGACTGGAGCTGCGCGGCGTCGGGCGAGGGCGGACTGAGGTCGGGGAACGAGGGGAGCAGGAGTGCGGCCGTCGGCACCACCGGGTTCCCGGCCGGGTCGCGCAGGTACAGCGACAGCCGCAGCGCGGCCTGTTGAAGGGTGCGGTCGGCCGCGAGCACCGTTTCCTCACGGCTCGCGATGAGGCGCCGGTTCAGCACCGGGACCGTTTCCGCCACCTGCCCATTTTTGAAGCTCTCGTCGAGTAGCGCCTGTCGCGCGCGGGCGAACTGGGCCAGGTCGTCGGCCACGCGGTACTGTGACCCGGCCGCCTGCCAGGTCCAGTACGCTTGCGCCGCGGCGCGCTGGAAATCGAGCCGGGCGCGGCGCACGATCGGGTCCGCGAGGCGCTCGCCGATCTGCGCGGCGCGGAGCCGGGCGCGGCGCGGGTCGATGTCGCGGTTCTGGAGCAGCGGCACGTTCACGCCGGCGCGGTACTCGCCGCCGTCGCCGGTCTTCCGCTCGCCGTAGTAGACGGGGAAGTTGCCGGTGCCGAGGCGCCACCCGGCGAACGTGGAGATGCCGCCGAACGGGGTCGCCTGTTCCACGCCCGCGTCGAGCCGGGTGCTGGAGAAGGTGCCGCCCTGATCGACCCCGCTTGCGCGGATCACGGGGTCGAACCCGCCCTCGGCCGCGAGCCGCTGCCCGGCCGCGATCGCGCGCTCCTGCTCGACCGCGTACAGCAGCGGGAACGCGGCCTCCACGCTGTTCAGCACCTCGCCGAGTGCGAGCGGCCCGTTAGGGTCGCCCGGGCGGGTCTCGACAGGTTTCGCCCCGGCCGCGGGAACAACGGGCGGCGCGGGAAGTTCCGCGGGCTTGGGAGGTGGCGGGAGTTGCGGCGCCGCGACCGGCGCGCGGACGAACGCGCCGTCCGGCAGCGGCGATTTCGTCGCACACCCGGCCGCGAGCGCGCAGCCGCACGCGAATGCCCAGACCGTCCGTGACCGCCGCCCCATGCGTTCCCCTGCTACTTGCGTTCGACGGGACCCAGTGGCGCTCGCGGCTCCTTCGACTTCACCTCGCGGGCCGGCGGGAAGCCGTTGAGGAGCCGCCACACCTCGTAGGCGAGCCGCACCTCGTTGAGGATCACCCACCCCTGCGCGCGAACCCCCTGGCGCAGGAACGCCTCGTCCGGCCACGTCGCCCCAGGTGCCGGCTCCACGAGGATGCGGAACTTCCCGTGCCCGTCCGATGTCGGGTCCACGAGGTACACGCGGCCCTCGAACGTGCCCGTCGCCGCCTCCGGGTACGAAGCGAACTGCACCGCCGCCCACCCCTCGAACTGGAGCAGCACGCGGTCGCCGGCCCGCACCAGCGGAAGGTCGTTCCCGTCGATCGTGAGTTCGGCGACGATACCGGGGTGCCCGTCGGCGGTCAAGGTGGCTGTACCGGCTTTGATGTCCGGCACCAGCACCGCGAGCCGCTCCCCCGCGCGCACGAGTTGCCCGCCGGCCTCGGCGTTCGCCAGCACGCGGAAGATGGCGCCGTCGGTCGGGGCACTGACCCGCTGGTTCTCCTGCCGCTCGAGCTGCGTCTTGATGGTGTTGAACTGCTGCCGCACCGAGGCGCGCTCGCTCTGGGCCGATTTCAGCGCCGCCTCCTCGGTCTGGATGATCGCGTCGGTGCGCTTGTCGGTCGCCGCCATCTGCGCCTTCGCGCCCTCGACCGTCTTGCCGGCCAACTTGAGCCGGGCTTCGACGAGCGGCACCTGCGCCTTCGCCAGGTCGCGCTTCCGCTCCGCCTCCTCCACCAAGTCTTTCGACACCACCTCGCCGACCTTGCTACTGAACAACCGGTTCAGCCGCTCGTAGGCGAGGTCCTCGCGCTTGAGGTCGAACTTCGCGCGCTCCACCTCTTGCAGCACCACCAGCACCTGCGCCTCGTTCTGTTCGACGCGGAACCCGGCCTCGGCGATGAGTACCTCGCGCTCGCCCTTGATGAACTCCAACCGGCGCTCGTGGTCGTTCACGCGACCGTCGGCCAGCGTGAGCCGCTGGAGCGCGAGCGTCTCCTGCTCGCGGAGGCGCTCCAGGATCAGCGGGTCGTTGTCCACCAGTTCGACGAGCAGTTGCCCGGCCTTCACCCGGTCCCCTTCGACGACGTGCCACTTCTTGACCCGCCCCTCGATGGGCGAAATCACGAACTGCGGGCGCTGCACGGGGTTGAACGCGATCGCCCGGCCGGTACCGTGAGCGGTCTGCGTCCAGGGCGCGAACCCGAGCGCGGGCACGAGGAGGAGCAGCACGACGAGCAGCCCCCACGCGACGCGGCGCGTGAGCCGCGGGGTACGCGCGAGCTGTAACGCGTGCAGCATCGGTTGTGCGGGCGCGAGCGGTTGCATCAGTGGTGCCCTCCCGTTACACGGTCCAGCCGGATCACGCGGTCGCACAGGGCGGCGGCCTCTTCCGAGTGCGTGACGACGAGCAGCGTCCAGTGCGCGTCCGGCCCGAGTACGGCCGGAATGACGGTGTCGCGGATGTCGGCGTCCATGTGATCGAGTGCCTCGTCGAGGACGAGCAGCCGCGGCTGGCCGACGATGGCCCGCGCGAGCATGAGCCGGTTCGCCTGACCCAGCGACAGCGGCGACCCGCCGGTCCACAGGAGCGTGTCGAGGCCGTCGGGCAGGCCGAGAACGGTGTCGAGCAGGCCGACCTTACGGAGCGCCTCGCGCGCGTCGGCGTGGGTGATGCCGTCGCGCCCGACGCGGACGTTGTCCAGCACCGTTCCCTCGATCACCTCAATGGCCTTGACCAGCGCGACGTGCTCGCGGAGCGTGTCGAGCTGGACCGTGCGGAGGTCGGCGCCGTCGATCTCGATCCACCCGTGATCCGCGAGCCGCAGCCCGAACATCAGGTCCGCGAGGGTGCTCTTGCCGGCCCCGTTCGGCCCCATGACGGCGACCCGCTCGCCCGGCTTCAGGTCGAGCGACAGCCCGGACAGGGCCGGGGCGTGCTGCCCGTCGTAGGTGAACGACACGTCCCGCACCGCGACCGCCGCCCCGCCGGTGCGCGCCCGGTGCCGCTCCCCGCCTTCGCGCTCCAGCGGCAGGTCGAGCAGGTGCCCGAGTTTGTCTACGGCCGCTAACAGGTCGTAGTACGCTTCCAACTGCTTGCCCAGTTTGGCGAACGTCGCGACCACCAGCGTCACGACGATCTCCGCGGCCACGAGTTCGCCGAGGGTGAGTTCGCCGCGCCCGACCAGGATTCCGCCGAGCGCCAGCAGCGCGACGTTCGCGACCACCTGTAGCACCAGCGCGAACCCGATCTGCCGCATCAGGATGCGGAAGTGCGCGGACCGCGCCAGGAGGTACTCGCGGGTGAGCGCGTCGGTCCGTTCGAGCGCCAGTTGCGGCCCGCCGGCGGTCTTGAACGCGACCGGGTGCCGCGCCACTTCCTCCATCCACCCGGCGACCGCGTACTTGGCGATGGACTCGCGCACCGCGGACCGCACCGCGCCCCGGCCGAGTACCGCGAACAGCAGCACCAGCGACCCGATCAGGAACAGGTCGAACCCGAGCAGGTACTGGTGGTAGAAGCCGAGGAGTACGAGGCCGATCAGAACTTGCAGGGCGATGGTGACGCCGTCGAGGAGGAGCGTGGCGGCGGCCTTCTGCACGGTCAGCACGTCGAAGAACCGGTTCACCAGTTCCGGGCCGTGCTGCCGGTCGAACGCCTTCAGATCGACGCGCGGCAGCCGGTACGCGAGGTCCGCCGCGACGCGCACGAACACCCGCCGCTGGATGAACTCGACGACGACGCCCTGAAGGAACGTGAGCCCCGCGGCCACGGACAGCGCGACGAACAGCGCGACGCACAGGACGACGAGTTGCTGGACGAGCGTCCCGAGCGCCACGGTGTTCACCACCGCCATCGCGACCACCGGCGTGGCGAGCGTGAACGCCCCGACCCCGACGGCGAACAGCAGCACGAGACACAGGTCGCCGAGTTCCGGGCGGAGCAGCCCGAGCAGCCGGCGGAACGGCGGCATGTGGTGAACGTGGCCGTCGTGCCCGTGCCCGTGGCCCGCGGGCCGCGCGGCATCGGCCATCGGCGCGGCGGGCCGGGCGAGGAGCCATTCGAGCACCGCGTCCGGGCCGTCGGCGCCGAGGTCGGCGGCGAGGTCGTCGGCCGTCTGCCACCTGCCGGCGGCGGTGAAGTCGTTGAGCCGGCCCGCGTCCCCCTTCGCCTCAGCCAGAACGAACCACCGCGCGGACCCGCCGGGGGTGACGGCGAACGCCGCGAGCGGCGCGTCGTGGGCCACGAACGCCAGCGCCTCGCGCACCGACAGTTGCCGGGCGCTGAGTTGCACGCCCAGCGCGCCGGCCGCCTGGGCGAGCCGGAGCCGGGCGGCGCGGGCCTGCGTCGGCGGGATCTCGCGGGCCGCGGCGCGCGCGGCCTGGGCCGCCCGCGTCGGGTCGAACGGAACACCCGCCACCCGCGTCAGGTACTCCAGCACCCCGAGCGAGCCAGGGTCCGTCGGCAGGGGTTGATTGGGTAACGGGTCCGGTATCGCGTCGGGCACTCGGGGCTCGCTGGTGAGAAGGAGAGCGGGTCGCGACACGTCAATACGGCGGCGAGCGTTCCCCGCGGACCGCGGCGACCAGCGCCGGGCCGGCTTCCACGAGGGCCGCGAGGGCCGTGAGACCGAACGGGGCTAACGAGCAGTGCGGACAGGATCATCTTACGGATCCGGTCGGTAAAGCGTCAGGCGCCGAGGCGCCCGCCGCGGGGTGTCAGTCCTCACCTTGCGCCTTCGTGTAGCCCGGTTGCCCGTCGAACTCCTGCAACTTCTCGACGTGGACCCAGCGGTACTTGCCCGCGACGCGCGCGAGCAGGTCCAGCAGCGCCGCATCGCCGACCTCGCCGGCCGGGTCGCGCTGGACGAACCGGCACCGGTAGTGGTCCACGCAGTCGATCATGGTGCCGCGGTCCGGGTACACCTGGGTGCCGCGGTTCGAGATCATCTTGAGCTTGAGCGGCGCACCGGCCACCTGCTCCGCGCACAAGGCGATTCCGGCGAAGTGAGTGCCGCCCGCGCGAACGGCTCTTGTGACTACAACGAGCGACCCGACGCAGTTACTCGCGCACCATCATCCCAAAACGAGCGCGGTTCCCAAAACGCAAGCCAACACCAACATCCAAACCGGCTTAATATTCAACGATCCGCGAGAGGGCTAGAAGGTAGCGTATTGCGGGTGTAAGCTCTTGCGTGATCATCTTATCGCCGGCGGCGACCCAGAATGTGGAGGTCGGCAGCATGCCTTACCACTGGCCCGAGGATACCGATTTCGCCCGCCTGGAAC
>CANLGS010000040.1 GCA_947490035.1 Gemmataceae bacterium | reverse complement strand
GGTGGGTGGAGCGGAACATTGTCGAACTCGGCCCGCGAATGCGCCAGGGGTGTGGCGTCAGAAACGTGGGGCCGTTGAGCGGTGTTCAGGCCCGGCCGCAAACGAATGGACATCAGGAAACTGTAGGCAATTGAGTGCAATTGCCCTGCCGCAAGCGGCGAAAGACTCACTTCACTTTCTTCTCCTTGCGCGAACCGACCCACAGCAGGAACGCGCCGAGCAACCCGAACATCACCACGGCCGCGATCCGCGCCGGGCCGCTCTTGTCCGAATCCCATTCCTTCACGCCGTCCTCGCCCGGTGAGCCGAACAGATGGACGCCGAGGTTGATGAGTTGGTTGAACGAGTCGGGCAGGAACGTGAAGAACGCGACGATGAGGCCGCAGAGCGTGCCGCCGGCGATGAACCCGCTGGCGAGTAGCACGCCCGGACTGGTCTCGGATTCGGCCTCCGTCTTCGGCTTGCCGCGGAGTTTGTCGGCCAGCAGCCGAATCATTCCACCGATGAAGATGGGCGTACTCGACGCGAGCGACAGGTACATACCGACCGCGACCGGCAGCGCGGACACGCCGCACAGTTCCAGCGTGATCGCGATGAGCGCCCCGGCGATGATGAGCGACCACTCCAACGTGCCGCCGAGGATGCCCTTGATGATGTTGGCGAACAGCCCCGGTTGCGGGGCCGTGAACTCCTTCGGCGCGTCCTTGCCGTTGTCCATCTTCTTCTCTTCGCGCGCGATCGGTTCGTCGGTGCGGTACACCGGTTTGCCCTCCGCGGTCACGAGATAACGGCCCGGCTTCAGACCCTCGTGTTCGCCGGCCCTCGCGTGAACGACGCGGTACTCCGCGCGGTCGAGCAGTTCGCCCGAATCGTAGGGGCGACCGGGCTTTTGGGTCGGCGCGTCGGCCGGAATGGTCAGCCGCGCGTCGGCCGCGATGTCCTTCTTCGTGTAGTGAACCCCGGCGCTGTTCAGCGCCAGCATCGTCAGCCCGATGACGAGCGCCGACGTGACCGAGCCGATGAGAATTGCCCACTGCTGTCTCGACGGCGTCGCCCCGACGAGGAACCCTGTCTTCAGGTCTTGCGACGTAGTGCCGCCGTTGGACGACGCGATACACACCACCGCCGCGACCGTGAGCGCCGTGAGCCACGCCGTCTTCGGGTCGATGCGGCCGAGGACGACGAAGACGAGACAGACCAGCAAGAGCGTGGCGATGGTCATGCCGGAGATCGGGTTGGACGAACTGCCGACCTCGCCCGTGAGCCGGCTGGAGACGGTTACGAACAGGAACCCGAACAGCAGGATCATGCCCGCACCGAGCAGCCCGAACGGGGTGAACCCCAATCCCAACTGCGGTACGGCAGCGAGTATCAGCACGAGGACCAAACTGCCGTAGAGAACGACCGTCATCGGCATGTCGCGGTCCGTGCGCGGAACGGCAACTGAGGTTCCCGCTGTTGCCGCGGCGCGCGTGGCTCGGAGGTCGCGGAGGCCGCCGACGATGGACCCGAAGATGAGCGGCAGCGCGCGGCACATGCTGATGATGCCGCCGGCCGCGACCGCCCCGGCGCCGATGTACTTGAGGTACTTCCCACGCAGGTTTTCCGGCTCCATGTTGCGGATCAGGCCGGGGTTCGTCGCGTCCTTCGGCTTGTCCTCGACCCACGTCGCCGGCGCGACCGGTTCGGTCAACTTCGCCCCGAACGTCGCGATGAGCGGCCCGAGGACGAAGTACGACATCACCGCGCCGGCCATCATCAGCGACGCGATCCGCGGGCCGATCAGGAACCCGACGCCGAGCAGTTCGGGCGACAACTCGCCGCTCACCTGCCCGCCGTTCAACCCGCTGCGGGTGCCGTCGGCGTTCTCGGTGTACAGCTTCGCGGCCGGTTCTTCGGGCCACAGTTTGAACGCCTTGCGGAAGAACTGCATGACGGCGGCGACACCGAACCCGACGAACACCATCTTCGCTGTGGCGCCGCCCTTCTCGCCCGCGACCAGCACTTCGGCGCACGCGGTCCCTTCCGGGTAGATCAGTTTGCCGTGCTGCTTCACGATGAACGCCCGCCGCAGCGGGATCATCATCAGGATGCCGAGGATCGCGCCGAGGACGCTCACCGTCATCACGCGCACCGGGTCCATCTCGAAGCCGAGCAGCAAGAGCGCGGGCATGGTCACGCCGACGCCGAACGCGATGCTCTCGCCGGCGCTGCCGGTCGTCTGGACGATGTTGTTTTCGAGGATGGTCGCCTTGCGGACCTTGAACACCTTCGAGAACGCGCGGAACAGCGTGATCGACAGTACCGCGATGGGCACCGACGCGGACACCGTCAGCCCGACCTTCAGGACGAGGTACAGCGACGACGCGCCGAAGATGATACCGAGCACCACGCCGGTGAGCACGGTCGGCCAAGTGAACTCCGGTATCGTCTCGGTCGCGGGGACGAACGGCTGGTGCGGCGGCTCAGCACTTGGCGAGCCGGGAGCGTGAGCGACCGGAGGCGGCGCGTCGGACATAGGTTAGCCCCGTGCGAGTGCGGGTGAGCGGCGGAGAGTTGAAGCCACAGCTTACACGCGGGCGGCGCGAAGTGAAGGCGCACTAGAATGAGCCTACCTTCCTCTCCGGTAACGCAATGAAGCACGTGCGAATCGGTAACGGCTGCGGCTTCTGGGGCGACAACCTCGACGCGCCCCAAAGGCTCGCGGAAGCCGGGCGCCTCGACTACCTTACGCTCGAATACCTCGCCGAACTCACCATGTCCATCCTCGCCTTAATCAAGGCGAAGGACGCGAACGCCGGGTTCGCCACGGACTTCATCGACGTTCTCACGCGCCTCGCGCCGACGCTGAAGGCGCAACCGCGGCTGAAGATCGTCACCAACGCCGGCGGCATGAACCCGAAGGCGTGCGCGCTCGCGGCCAAGCAGGTTCTCGCAAGTGCCGGCCTCGCGGAGAAGAAAGTCGCGGTCGTCACCGGCGACGACCTTCTGCCGCGACTCGACGCGTTGCTCGCGGGCGGTCACGCGCTTAACCACCTCGATAACGGCTCGCCCCTTTCCAGCATTCGCGACAAGGTGGTGAGCGCGAACGCCTACCTCGGCGCGAAGCCCATCGCGGAGGCGCTCGCGCGAGGCGCGGACATCGTGATTACCGGGCGCGTGGCGGACGCGTCGCTCACGGTCGGACCCGCGGCGCACGAGTTCGGTTGGAACTTCGACGACCTGAACCGCATCGCGGCGGCGACGGTCGCGGGCCACCTCATCGAGTGCGGCGCGCAAGCCACCGGCGGTTTGTGGATCAACGCGGACGACTCCACACGTCTGGAGAACGTCGGCTATCCCATCGCGGAGATGAGCGAAGACGGCACGTTCACCGTCTCGAAGCCGGACAACACCGGCGGCGTCGTGAACATCGAAACGGTGTCGGAACAACTTCTGTACGAAGTGGCCGACCCGGCGCGCTACTTCACGCCCGACGTGACGGCGGACTTCACAACCGTGAAGCTGTCGCAACTCGCGCCCGACGTGGTTAGCGTGACCGGCGGCGCCGCGAACGGCATCACCGACACCTACAAGGTGTCAGTCGCCTACCGCGACGGCTTCATGTCGGCCGGCACGCTGGTGATTGCGGGACCGAACGCCGCGACAAAGGCGCGGCGTTCCGGCGCGATTATCCTGGAGAAACTGAAGCAAGCCGGGTTCACTTACGCGGAGAGTCGCGTCGAATCGCTCGGAACCGGCGAATGCGTGCCGGGCGTCGTAAGTGCGAACTTCGACCCGCCGGAGGTGGTGCTTCGCGTCGCGGTGCGCGACCCGCGACGGGCCGCCGTCGAACGGTTCACGAAGGAGTTCGCTCCACTGGTAACGAGCGGCTTCCCAGGCACGACAGGTTATACCGTGGGTCGCCCGCCGGTGCGCGAAGTGTTCGCATACTGGCCGGCGCTCATCGCGAAGTCGGCCTTGACTGACGCCGTGGAGGTGCTGTGATGGCTAGCGTTCCGCTGTCGGAGCTTGCGCACGGGCGAAGCGGCGACAAGGGCAATCACGCGAACGTGGCGGTGATCGCGTACACCGATGAAGGCTTCGCGTGGCTGCGCGAACACCTCACGGCGGAAGTGGTGGCCGCGTACTTTGAAAGTCTGGGTGCGACCCGCGTCGAACGCTTCGAGGCGGCGAACGTCCGCGGGCTGAACTTCATGCTGTACGACGCGCTGGCCGGCGGCGCGAGCCGGTCGCTGCGGACCGACACGCAGGGCAAGACGCTGGCACTCGCGCTGCTGCGGATGGTGGTGGGCGCGCCGCTCGCCCGGAGACATCACGTGTCCGACATCGTTCAATACACCCTGCGTTCACCGGCCGCGGTCATCACCCTTAACCGGCCCGAGAAGCGGAACGCGCTCTCGCGCGCCCTCATCGCCGAACTCACCGACGCCTTCCTTCAAGCCGCGAGCGACCCCGCGGCGCGGTGCGTGATCCTCACCGGCACCGGCACCGGCCCCGCGTTCTGCGCGGGCATGGACCTCGAAGAACTTCGCGGTACGCTCGGACCCGATAGCGACAAAGTCTGGGCGGACGCGACGAAGCTCTCGGCGCTGTACGAACTGATCTACACGCTGCCGAAGCCGACCATCGCGGCCGTGAACGGCGCGGCGGTCGCCGGCGGCGCAGGATTGGTCACCGTGTGCGACCTCGCGGTGAGCGTGCCCGACGCGAAGTTCGGTTACCCCGAAGTGCGCCGCGGGCTGGTCGCGGCGATGGTGCTGCCGCACCTGTTGCGGCACGTCGGCGAGCGAACGGCGCGGTGGCTGCTGCTCACCGGCGAACTCATCGACGGCCTTTCCGCCTTGCGCTTCGGGCTGGTGAACCAGGTCACGTCCGCGGAGAACCTGCTCGCGACCGCTGACGGCTGGGCGAAGTTATTCGCCGAAGGCGGTCCGAAGGCGCTCGCGACCACGAAGGAACTGCTGCGCGGCTGCTCACGGCAAGCGGTGGGGGGGGACGAACTCGCGAAGGCGAGCGCCGCGCCGCGCCTGACCGACGAGTGCCGCGCCGGGCTGACCGCGTTCTTCGACAAGAAGCCCGCCCCGTGGGCGAAACAAGAATAGCCCGCAGATGACGCAGATTTCAGCGCAGATGAAATCAGATAAGAATGATTTGATCTGATTTCATCTGCGCTGAAATCTGCGTCATCTGCGGGCCAATTCTGGTGATTTATGAACCCCATCGTCGGCATCGGCGAAGTGCTGTGGGACGTGTACCCCGACGGCCGCAAGGTCGCCGGCGGCGCGCCGTTCAACTTCGCGTTCCACTGCCACCAACTCGGCCACGAAAGCGTCATCGTGTCGCGCGTCGGCGACGACGACTTGGGGCGCGAACTGCGCGACCGCGTCCGCGAACTTGGCCTCTCGGACGAGTACATCCAGACGGACCGCGACCACCCAACCGGCACGGTTCAAGTCACGCTCGACGCGAACAAAGTGCCGACGTACACGATCACCGAGAACGTCGCCTGGGACTACATCGAGTGGGATGACAAACTCGCGGCGCTGGCGCGAAAGTGCCGCGCCGTGTGCTACGGCACGCTCGGCCAGCGCTCGGCTGGAGGATGGAACACCGTGCAGGAGTTCCTTTGTAAGCACCTTCTTGAAGGCGAGTGCTTCCCGCTCCGCGTGTTCGACGTAAACCTGCGCCAGTCTCATCCCAATCCGCTTATGGTTCGCCCCAGTGTCTCGCGCGCCGAGTGGGTAAAATTGAACACCGACGAAGCGCCCCGACTGGCCGCGTTGCTTGGACAGCCGGATAGCGATTTGCCGGCGTTCGTGCGCGGCCTCATCTGTCTCACAACGCCCGAACAGCGGTGCGCGATGTGGACTCACGGCGGTGACGGATGCGACGTGTTCGCATTTGGTGAAGAGTTCCACGAACCCAGCGTGCCCGCGAACGTCGTCGATACGGTCGGCGCGGGCGACGCGTTCACGGCCGCGATGGTGTGCCTGCACCTCGAAGGAAAGTCCCTCCGCGAGTGCGCACGGTTCGCGGCTCACTACGCGGCCCGCGTGTGCGAACAGCCGGGCGGCACGCCGAAAATCGACCGCGCCGAAGTCGAACGCGCCGCGGGGGTGACATCATGAAGCCGCTCATCTGGCGCCCGCCGACCCTCACCACGAAACGGCTCGTTCTGCGGGCGTTCGTCGAGTCCGACGCGGAGCCGCTGTTCGAGCACACGCGCAACCCGAACGTCACCCGCTACACGCTGTGGGAGGCGCACACCACCGTCGCGGACGCGGTGACGTTCGTCCGCGACTACGCCGTGCTGCGCTACCTCGAAGGCATGGCCGAACCCTACGCGATCACCATCGGCGCGGACCCGCGGCCGGTCGGCGCGTGCGGGTGCTTCTGGTCCGCGAAGCCGCACCAGACGATGGAACTCGGCTACTGGATCGCGGAGCCGTTCTGGGGAAAGGGGTACACGGTGGAGGCGTGCCGTGCGGTGCTGAACTTCGCGTTCGCGGAGTACGGCCCGGAGCGGATGCAGGCCCGCGTCATCGACGGCAACACCGTGAGCGAGCGCGTGCTGACGAAACTCGGCTTCCGCCACGAGGGGGTGTTGCGCCGCGCGCTGCTGCGCCGCGGCGTCTTCGAGGACGTGCGGATGTACTCGGTGCTTCGCGACGAGTGGGCGAGCGTGAGCGAGGGCCGCGCAGTATCATCGAACCAACCGGAGGGCTGACCGTGCCGAACGCGCAACCGATCGCCGTGCAGGTTACCGTGACCGTTACCGCGCTGGTGTATCCCGAACCGGACGCGGGCGGCTTCTCGGCCGAAGTACCCGCGCTACCGGGTTGCTACACCGAGGGCGAAACGCTCGACGAGGTGCGCGACAACCTGAAGGAAGCCGCCGAAGCGTGGCTCGCGGCGCAGCACGACCACGCGACCGGCGCACCGCGCCAAGAGGGCGCGGCATGAAACCGGTATCCGGCCGGCGGATGTGTCGCATTCTGGAAAGCCGCGGCTGGCTGTTGGTGCGCGTGACCGGAAGCCACTACGTCTACCGGCATCCCACAAGCGGAAAGCAGACGACCGTTCCGGTTCACGGCAACAAAGACCTGAAGCCCGGCACGCAGCGTAGCATCATGCGCGACGCCGGGCTAACCGACGACGATTTGTAAGACGAGATCGTGACACCAACACGCAAGGGAGCGAAACCGATGGCAAAAACACCGGCCTTTTCGACGCACTGCATCTATACGATCCTCCGCGCTGACAAACTTGATGCGGCAGTTTCCAAAGGCGGCACTGCCGAGTTTGAAGAATCCAGAGCGTGGGTGACCGGCCTCCAACTCTTGAAGAACGCACAGAGTGAAGGCCAAGAGATGGCCATTCTCTTTGGCGATGCCGCCGACTGTAGCGAGTTGATTTACTGGGGCGTGTTGGTTGCCATCAAAATCAAGGACGAAACGACGAAGTACACTGTCAAGCAGTTGAAACAATTCGCGAAGGCGCACACGCCACAGGAATTGGTGTTACGCAGCACCAAGAAACACATCGCGCCGAGTTTCATCCGCCCCTACGCAATTTGCCTCAGACCAGACTTCCTCGCATAGGCCACCCGCGTCCTCACAGCATCGCCTTGATGGTCATCGTGAACGTGCTGCCCTTGCCCAGTTCGCTCTGCACGGTGATCTGGCCGCCCATCGTGGCGCTCAACTTCTGACTGATCGCCAGCCCCAGGCCGGTGCCGCCGAACTTGCGCCCGGCCGACGCGTCCACCTGCGTGAACGCCTGGAACAGACGCCCCACCTGCTCCGGCGACATCCCGATGCCGGTGTCCGACACCGCCACCTGGATCGAGTCCGCGCCGCCCACCAACAGGCGCCGGGCGGTCACCTTCACGGTGCCGTCCTTCGTGAACTTGCACGCGTTGCCGACGAGGTTCAGCACGCACTGGCGGATGCGCGTCGGGTCGCCCATCGCCTTGCCCAGGTCCGGCGGGCAGACCACCTCGATCCGGTTGTTGTTCTTCTTCGCCAGGGGTTCCACCGAGACCATCAGGTCGTGAATCAGACTCGCCGGCGCGTACGGGTCGCATGCGATCTCCAACTTGCCGGCTTCGATCTTCGAGAAGTCGAGGATGTCGAGGATGAGCATGAGCAGGTGCTGGCCGGCGGCGTGAACCTGTTGGAGGTCCGCGGTGTACTGCGGGAGGTTGTCCATCGCGGCCTGTTCGAGCAGCGTTTCCGAATAGCCGATGATGGTCGTGAGCGGCGTGCGGAGTTCGTGGCTGACCATCGCGAGGAACCCGCTCTTGGTGCGGTCGGCCTCCTCCGCGGCTTCCTTCGCGACCCGCAGACGGTTGGCCTCGTCGTCCTGTTCGAGGCGCTGCAGGCCGGCGCCGACGGCGGTCGCGAGTAGTTGCACCACCTGCGCTTCGAGCGGGCCGATCTCGCGGCCGTTCGCGCGCTGCATCCGGCTGCCGTACACGACGCCGGTCACCTCGCCCTTCGAGTCGAAGAACGGCGACACCACGACGCCCTGCACCCCGACGAGGCTTTCGCCGCCGCCGGCGCCGGCCGCGCCCACGTAGAAGGTGCGCTTGCCGGTGAGCGCCTGGTTCACCAGCGCGTGGCTGAACGCGCGGCCCGGTTGCTTGTCGTCGCGCACCACCTGCGCCGTGACGCGCCACGCCTCGCCGTCGCGCACCAGCACGATGCCGGTGTCCAGCCCGATGTGCCCGACGAGCGCTTCCGCGGCCTGTTTGTAGAACGCTTCGCGCTCGCCGGCCTTCTGCACGTTGACGACCGTTTCGAGCCAGCCGACGATCTCCTCGGGCTTGGCGGCCTCGCTGCGGTCGATCAGCGGCTGGCGCGCGACGGTCCCGCCGCGGGCGGGCGCGGCGATGGTCTTGAGCACGTTCACCGACACCGGTTCGGCGTCGCCGGAGTCCACGTCGATGACCGTCTCGCCGACCGCGAGGCGCACCGGGAGCAGGTAGTCGCAGTCCACGCCGGGGTTCAGCACCGCGTGGTTATCGACCGTGATCGGCGCCTTGGTGCTGAGGTTCAGCACCTTCACCTTGCGGCCGGGCGCTTCCTCGATGCGGATGTGGTCGCGCGACACGAACGCGTCGCGCACGACGACGCGCGCCGACCCCGGCCGCGCCGGACCGCGGCCCAGCTCCAGCGGCCCGCTGGCGTGCGTGAGCTGCTGCGTTTGGAGTTTGTTGGCGATCGTGAGCGTGAGCATGGCGAATGTTCCCGCGGAAACGAAACCGGCACAACGCGACGGCGGTGAACCGCGACCGTAAGGGAGCGGGTGCGACAGCGCGGGGCGGCGTCAACGTGGCGCCGGTACGAACGCCCGCTCCCTAAAGTCTACCCGCTCCCTTACGGTCGCGGTTCACCATTACCCCCCCGACAATCGTAACCCGATCGGCAGGCTCTCGCCGAACAGCCGCGACGCTTCCTCGCCCTCGGCCGCGACGACCTCTTCCACCATGCGCTTCCACGCGGCCGGGCACGGGTGCGCGCGAAGTATGCCCAGCACTTTGTTGCGCGTCGAATCGCTGATGTCCACCGCGCGCAATCCGCTTTGACGCGCGAGCTGCGAAAGGCAGAACAGCCAGCCGTTCCGCTCGCTGTCGTTCGCGGGCGTGAAGGGCAGAAGCTCTTCGAGCCACTGCTCCACGATCTCCGGGTGAACGACCGAGTTCAGCGGGCCGTAGAACTGCACGCGGGCGCCGAAGCGCGTGAGCGCCCAGAAGGCATACGTCGGCACCGGCGATTTCTTGCAGTCGCGCAGCACGGCGGCGCCGAGCGTCTCGCGGGTCTTCGCGTCCAGTCGTTCCAGGCTGGCGGCGGCGCGCCACATCTCCGCGTACTCGTTCGCCGGCGGGCGCGAGAACGCCTTGCCCTTCACCGGCAGCAGCGTCGGCTTGAGGCGCGAGAACAACGCCTGTTGGAGCGCCGCGTTCAGCCCGCCGCTGACGCGGCGCCACATGATCCAGTAGTCGGCACCGCCTTCCGGCACGACGACCTTCTTCGGACCGCTCGTCGCCTGCCCGCTCGCCGCGGCGGTAATCATCTTCCACAGCGCTTCGACGCGGTAGCGGTCCACGGGGTCGCCGAAGCCGGGGCGCAGCACGTAGCCGGTGAGGTTGTACCAACGCGACAGGTGCCCCGGAGATTTGGCGCGCCCGCTCGCGCCCGCTTCGAGGAACTCCCACATCCGCCGGCAGAGGCCGGTGGGCCAGTCGGAGCGCGGCGATTCCAGCGCGGTTTCGAGCAGCTTGGGAAGGTCGGAGGTTGTCGGGGGCGAGCCGGGAGCGTCAGCGACCGGAGTTGCGCCACCTCCAGTCGCTGACGCTCCCGGCTCGCCAAACACCTGTGCGATCAGCCCGCCGGCGGCCTGCACCTTCTCTTCGGGGAACACGTCGATCACGCCGCCGCGCGCGTCTTCCTCCTGGTCCTCTTTCGTCGGCTCGCGCAGCACGTCGCGGACGTTGAACTCCAACCGCCAGCGGTTGCCTTCCTTCGACTCGCAGTACAGTTCCAGCGTGCCGATCTCGGTACACTTCGCCGCGAGCGTGACCGGCACGCGCTTCGCGCCGGCCCGCTTCCCGCCGCGCAGGATCGTGTGCAGCGGGGGCAGTCGCATGAGCGATTCTTCGGGCAGCCGCAGCACCTGACCGGGTTTGTCGGCGCCACGCACGGTCGAGGTGTACAGCGGGAACAGCACCGGTTCGCCGAGCGCGAGTTCCAGAATGGGCGAGGGCATGTGAATCTCTTCGCCTTCTTGCATGCGCCGCGGCACGACGCACAGCACGGGGACGCTGTGCGCGTGAACGCCGCGCGCCGGCGTGTCGGTCTCCACCGCGACGTAGTACGACCGCGGGATACCGCCGCCGATGCGCCGCCCGCCGCTGTGCTTCAGCCACGCGAAGTACGCCGCGCCCCACGCCACCGCCAGGTCGAGCGACGGGCTTGTGAGGACGAGCGGTTCCCACTTCTTTTCCTTCTGGTCGAACCACGAGCGCATCACATCGATGACGCGCTCGCGCAGCACTTCCGGTTGAAACACGCCGCCGTTGAAGAGGATGGCGTCAACCACTTCCGAGGTCGGCCCATCGACCGCAGTCGATGGGCTTGCAGGGGTAGCTGTTGGGGTTGGTAGGTGTTGGCGCAGGAAGGCTGCGAGGTGTTTGCTGACCGCAGGATCAGAGACGTAGGGGAGGCCCATCTCTTGAAGACCCGTTCGCGCGCCGTGCGTTGGTTCGGCGTCGAAGGCGGCGTGCGGGAAGAAGCCGTCGAAGAGCGAGGTCGCCACGTCCTGCGGCGTGATGTTCACCGACACCGTGCCGCCCACGACGCTGCGGCCCTTGCCCATCACCGTGACCGGGTACGTCGGCGGTGGCGGCGCCGCGAGCAGCGCCTCCTTCGCGTTCCGGCACGCCTGCACGAGCGACCCGAACTGAGCCGCGTCGAGCCGGCCGCCGGGCAACTTCGTCTCCACGGCCTTCGCGAGCGCGAGGTCCATGTTGTCGCCGCCGAGCAGCAGGTGGTCGCCGACCGCGTCGCGTATGAACGTGAGTTCGCCCTTCTCTTCGCCGGCTCGGATGAGGCTGAAGTCGGAGGTGCCACCGCCGACATCGACCACGAGACACCGCATACCGGGCTTGAGCATCCCGGCTTCCTGCGGCGAGTGCGTTCCGAGCCACGCGTAGAACGCCGCTTGCGGTTCCTCCAGCAGCGTGACGTTCTTCAGCCCGGCTTGCTTCGCGGCCTCGGCGCTGAGATTCCGCGCCACGTCGTCGAACGACGCGGGCACCGTGACTACCACCGTTTGCTCTTCGAGGTGGTCCGCCGGCTTGCGGTTCGGCGCGTGGTTCCACGCTTCGACAATGTGCTTGAGGTAACGCGCGCTAACCTCCAAAGGCGACAATCGTGGCACGTCCGGCGGTGCGGCCCACGGCAGAAGCGGCGCGGTGCGGTCCACGCCGGGGTGACACAGCCACGACTTCGCGCTGGACACCTGCCGGCCGGGCACCTTCGCGCCGTGGTTCCGCGCGAACAATCCGGCGGTATCGGGCGGGTTCTTCTTCCACGGCAAATCAATGGCACCGGGCGCGAGATCGTGCGGCCCGGGGATGTACAGGAACGACGGCAGCAGGTCGTGTTCTTGCACCTGACTGGCCGCGACCACCTGCGGGACGTGGAACGTGTGCAGTTTCGGCCCCCCGACGGCTTTGCTGGCGGTGTCCACGTAGGCCACCGCGATGTTGGTGGTGCCGAGATCGATTCCGACCAGATAGCGTGGCATGTTCGCTCTCGCCGAGTCGCACAGGGCTTCCGCCCTGTGCTACGGACGCCGGCCCTCCGGGCGGAAAACCAACACCCGGCGGCGCGTCGGTTCCCGGTGTTCTGTCTTCCGCCCGGAGGGCCGGCGTCCGT
>CANLGS010000039.1 GCA_947490035.1 Gemmataceae bacterium | reverse complement strand
TGCTCGCGAAGAATCAGTCCGCGTCGGACGCGGTGTGCTTCCTCGGCGGCGGCGCGTACGACCACTTCATTCCGAGCGTGGTCGATGCCATCGCGGGACGCAGCGAGTTCTACACCGCGTACACGCCCTACCAGGCGGAAGCCTCGCAAGGCACGCTGCAAGCGGTCTTCGAGTACCAGTCGCTGATGTGCGAACTCACCGGCATGGGGGTCGCGAACGCGAGCCTCTACGAAGGCGGTTCGAGCGTGACCGAAGCGGCGCTGATGGCGCTCAGCATCACGAAGCGGCAAGAGATACTCATCGCGGAGAGCGTTCACCCGGAGTACCGGCAGACGCTTCTCACCTACGCCGCGAACCTCAACTGCCGCGTGCGCACGCTGCCCACGCCGAACGGTGTGCTGAACCCCGATGACGTGAAGACCGCGGTGACCGACGCGACCGCGTGCGTGATCGCGCAGTCGCCCAACTTCTTCGGCCACCTCGAAGACATGCAGTCCATCGGCGACGCGGCGCACAAGGTCGGCGCGCTGTTCGTCGCGAGTTTCGATCCCATCTCCGTGGGCGTGTTGAAGCGGCCGAGCGATCACGGTGCCGACATCGCGGTGGCGGAAGGTCAGGGACTGGGCGTGCCGCTCCAGTACGGCGGCCCGTACCTCGGCATCCTCGCGTGTCACGCCGAGTACCAGCGTAAAGTGCCCGGCCGGCTCGTTGGTCAGACCACCGACCGGAATGGCAAGCGCGCGTGGGTGCTCACGCTCGCGTCGCGCGAGCAGCACATCGCGCGCGAAAAGGCGACGAGCAACATCTGCACGAATCAGGGACTGCTCGCGCTCCGCGCCGCGGTGTACCTGACCGCGGTCGGCCCGCAGGGCTTGAAGGAAACCGCGGAACTGTGCGTGCGTAAAGCGCACTACGCCGCGGAGCAGTTGTGCACGGTCGCGGGCGTCTCTCTCCGCTTCAAAGCCCCCTTCGCGAAGGAGTTCGCGCTAAAGGTTCCGGGCGATGCCGAAGTGCTACTTGCGAAACTGCGAGCGAAGGGTTACCACGCCGGCTTGCCGCTCGGCCGGTGGTATCCGGCGCTGAAGGACTGCATCACGGTCGCGGTCACGGAGAAGCGCACGAAAGCCGAGATCGACGGCTTCGTGTCGGCGATGAAGGCGAGCGTTTAACAGGAGGGTGCGATGCCGTCACCGTTTCCGGGAATGGACCCGTGGCTGGAGGGGGAAGAAGTGTTCCCCGACCTGCACGAGAGCCTCATCTTTCTGCTCAAGGAAGCGGTCAACGCCGCGCTCCCGCCGGGCTACGTCGCGACGACCAAGAACAAAGTGTGGGTGGACGACGAACTACGTCGCGAGCCGGACGTGGCGCTGTTCGGCCGCGACCGCGACCCGAACGGCAACGGTGGGGTGGTTGTTGCGCTCGCCGGGCTGACCGCGATCGGTCAGCGGCTCTCGCCCGAACCGGTCGAAGAGCCGTATCTCGAAATCGTGTCGCCGAGGGGAAAGCGGCTGGTTACGGCCGTCGAGATTATCAGCCTGACGAACAAGAAGGCGGGCGAGAAGGGGCGTCAGACGTACCAGGAGAAGCAGCACGAGTACGAGTTGTCCGGTGTTCACCTGGTGGAAATCGACCTGTTGCGGCGCGGGCCGCACGTCACCGCGGCGCCGCTCGGACGGCTGCGGAAGGCATTCGCCACGTTCGACTACCACATCAGCGTGACGGTCGCGGAGGCAGTGCCGTCGTATCACGCGGCGGCGATCAAACTCGGCGACCCGCTCCCGGCGTTCGCGATCCCGCTCGACCCAGACGTGCCCCCGGTCACCGTGAACCTACAACCCCTTCTCGAGCGCTGCTATGCGAGCGGAAAATATGACGCGCTCGTCAGCTACCGCGAGCCGTGCGACCCACCGCTGACACCGGAACAGCAGGCGTGGGCCGAAGGCATCCTCCGCGCGAAGGGGTTGCTGCCGTGAACGAAGCTTTTATTCGCGCGGAGGAGGGCTGATATGCCGTCGCCGTTTCCCGGAATGGACCCGTGGCTGGAACGCCCCGCGGTGTTCCCCAGTGTCCACAACAGCCTGATTACCTACCTTCAGGCAGCAATCAACGCGGCGCTGCCGGCGGGGTACGTCGCCGCGGGCGACAGCCGCGTTTACGTCGATCCTGAACTGCGTCGCATTCCTGATATCGGCGTGTTCAGCTCGGACGACAACACCGGAGGCGGAACGGCCGTGGCTGTCGCGACGCTCGCGCAGGCCGGGTTGCTCGCGGCGGCGACCGAAGCGGTGAGCGACCCCGTCGAGGAACTGTACCTGTCCATTCGCTCCGTCGAGGACGAGCGACTGGTGACCGCGGTCGAGATCGTCAGCCCGACGAACAAGAAGGCGGGTGAGGACGGGCGCATTTCCTACCGACAGAAGCAGGGCGAGTTTCGCCTGTCGCGGGTGAATCTTGTGGAACTGGATCTGATCCGCGGCGGCCCGCACACGACGGCTATTCCCGAAGGGCGGCTGCGCGCGGTCGCGCCCGAGTGCGACTACCACGTGTGCGTGATGGTGGCCGGCTCGCCGATTCACTACTTCGTCGCACCGATCAAACTGGCCGAACGGCTGCCGAAAGTGCCGATCCCGCTCGACGCGGGCGTAACGCCGGTGACGATCGATCTGCAAGCCGTGTTCGATCGGTGCTACGACGAAAGCGGTTTCGCCAAACGCGCGAAGTACACCAAGCAACAACCGGACCCGCCGCTGACGCCGGAACAGCAGGCGTGGGCCGAAGGCATCCTCCGCGCGAAGGGGTTGCTACCGTGAACGAAGACGAAGCCTTCATTCGCGTGATCGTGGACAGCCCCGGCGACGACACGCCGCGACTGGTCTACGCCGACTGGCTCGATGACAGGGGCGACCCGCGTGGCCCATACTTGCGCGCGGAGGCGCAATGGGAAAAAGGTAGGCAGAAGCCGCAGGAGCGGAAAGTTCGCAAACTGGCAGCGTTGCTCGACGCGGTATGGGTATATCGCGTGAGTCGCCCGCCGCTGGGCGCATGCTTCAAGAACAAGGTGTTCGAGTTTACCGGTCCTCACATCACCATCGAGGATATCCGGGCGCAGGAATCTACGATTCCCTTCCTCCCAGACGAGTACGTCGCGTTCCTGATGAACTATAATGGTGGCTTGCTTCTGGACAGGTTCTACGATGACGAATGTATGGGATTCGCTCAGTTAGGTGTAAGTGGGATGTATACAGGGTGGAGTTCGTCTAATGATAAAGTAACCCCCCTCAATCTACCAACGGTCCAGGGACTTGCAGACGAGTTGTATTAACCACAAAATTGTGGATTCCGGGATTCGCCAGATGAACGCATTTTCACAGATTGCACTGTGGTCGGATTCACAGGTTCAGACTTTGGTGCGTTTGACTGTCTCCTCCTTCGTGAACGCCCACCCCTACGTGGTAAGAAGCGACAGCGGATACTGCACTACCGAGACCCATACGGCATCGGCTCATTCTGGAAAGCTCGGTCCGATGAGGAATTGGACCGCGAAATGGCGCGGTTCGATCCCGAACGATGGGCAAAGGTACGCGCTGACAGTTTGACCGAATACTTGGCACGCATTGATCGCATGGAAGACGTATGAACAACACGCAATCCACCGAAGTTATCTTTGAGCTGTCCAAGTCCGGGCGGCGGTGCCACCGGCTGCCCGCCTGTGATGTTCCTTCATTACAGCCGCTTGACGCGCTCATTCCGCGCGAGCACCTTACGGATAAGCCGCCGCCGCTGCCGGAGGTCGGTGAGATCGACCTCATTCGGCACTATACGAATCTGTCGGCGCGGAACATGAGCATCGACACCAACTTCTACCCGTTGGGGTCGTGTACCATGAAGTACAACCCCAAGCGGCACGAGCGGCTCGCGGCGCTGCCGGGGTTCGCCAACCTGCACCCGCTTCAGGACGACGACACAACGCAGGGCATGCTCGAACTGCTCTACGAGATGCAGCAATACCTCGCGGAGATTTCCGGGCTGCCGGCGGTGTCGCTGCAACCGGCCGCCGGCGCGCAGGGCGAACTCACGGCGCTGTTCGTCGCGGCGGCGTACTTCAAGGAGAAGGGCGAGACGCACCGCCGCAAGGTGCTCGTGCCGGACTCCGCGCACGGCACGAACCCCGCGAGTGCGGCACTCGCGGGGTTCGATACGATCACCGTCAAGAGCGGCGCGAGCGGTCTCGTTGATCTCAACGACTTGAAGGCCAAGTTGGGCGATGACACCGCCGTGTTCATGATTACCAACCCCAACACGCTGGGATTGTTTGAGACGCAGATTAACACCATCACCGACTTGTTACATAGTAAGGGCGCGCTCGTATATCTCGACGGCGCGAACATGAACGCGATCCTCGGCATCACGCGGCCGGGCGACTTCGGCGCGGACATGCAGCACTACAACGTCCACAAGACGTTCACCGGGCCGCACGGCGGCGGCGGTCCCGGCTCCGGCCCCATCGCGGTGCGCGACTTCCTCGCGCCTTATCTGCCGGCACCGGTTGTTGTCAAAGATGGCGCGAAGTATAAACTCAACTTCGATATGCCGAAGTCGATCGGGCGCGTGCGGAGCTTCTTCGGCAACGTCGGCATCCTGTTCCGCGGGTACTGCTATATTCGCACGCTCGGGCCGGACGGCTTGAAGGAAGTCAGCGAGCAAGCGGTGCTGAACGCGAACTACCTGCGGGCGCGCGTGCTCGAAGGCTTCGAGGTGCCGCACGCGGGGCCGTGTATGCACGAGTTCGTCGCGAGTGCCCAGTCGCTCGTGCGCTCGCACAAGATCAAAGCGATAGACATCTGCAAGCGTCTCCTCGACTACGGCTTCCACGCGCCCACCGTGTCCTTCCCCATGGTCGTCGCGCAGGCGCTGATGATGGAGCCGACGGAGACGGAGAGCAAGGAAACGCTCGACGCGTTCGCCGACACGCTCCTGAAGATCAAGGCCGAAGACCCGGAGGTTGTGCGAACGGCACCGCACACGCACATCGTGAGCCGCCCGGACGAGGTGAAGGCCGCGAAGGAACTGAAGCTGCGCTGGGCCGCGGCGCCGGGTGAGGCGCTGCCGACCGAGCGCACAGTGACAACCGGCAACCCCGCCGGGATGCCGTAACAGGAGGGCAACTGATGGCGCAGGTGGTGAGCATCGTGTACCGGCCGCTGAAGACCGGGCGCCCGCAAGACCGCTATTCGCGCGTGCCGGCGGCGCGCGTGCGGGTGGTCGAGTTCAAAGGCATCGAAGGCTACATGAAGGGCGGTTCGACGGACCGCCAACTGAATGTGATGCTTGCGGAAACGCTCGCGGAGCTTGGGCGCGAAGGCTTCCGGGTTGCGCCGGGCGAGATGGGCGAGCAGATCGTCCTCGCGGGCCTCGACCCCGCGGCGCTCGTCGAAGGCGCGCATATCAAGCTCGGTGAAGCGGTAATCAAAGTGGGCATTCCGCGCACGGGGTGCGCGCGTTTCGAGATGATTCAGGGCAAGCCCCGGAACGATGCGAAGGGTCGGCTCGGAGTGCTGGCGACGGTCGTGGGCGGTGGCGAGGTCGCGGTTGGCGACGCGGTCGAAGTGCTGGCGCCCGCGACCTGAACCTTCGCGGTTCATTCCGTGTCTGTCATACATCACACGGAGCCACGCATGTACCCTAAACGAAGCCGGGCCGCCTCGATCGCGCACGACACGGTCGCGATCGTTTCCGCCGGGCGGTACACGAACCGCAAAGACGAAACGGTCCACATCCGCCACCTCGTCGAAGCGGCGCGGGACAGCACGCTCACGTATCCGCCGGACGAGTCGCTACCGCGGTTCGTGCTTTCGGGAACACCCACCGCGTTCGAGGCGGTGAACGACACCACGCTCGAAGCGGCGCGGAAGTTGGTCACGGACCGGTTCAACCCGGTCGCGCTGAACTTCGCGAGCGCGCGGCATCCCGGCGGCGGGTTCCTCGGCGGTGCGCGGGCGCAAGAAGAATCGCTGTGCCGCGCGTCCGGGTTGTACGCATGCATCAACGGCAATGCGATGTACCGCGACCATGCGCACCTCAGCGGCGGGTTCTACACGAACTACGCGGTCTACTCGCCCGCCGTGCCGGTGTTCAAGGACGACGAGGGCGAGTTGCTCGACGCGCCGTACCTGTGCGCGTTCGTCACGTCGCCCGCGGTGAACGTCGGCGCGATCCGCGACGGCGAGCGGCAGTCGGTGCGCGACGAGATGCGCGAGCGCGTCGAGAAGGTGCTGGCGCTCATGGCCGGTCACGGGCACGACGCGGTCGTACTCGGCGCGTGGGGCTGCGGCGTGTTCAAGAACGAACCGGAGATGATCGCGGAGTTGTTCGCGAAGGCGCTCCGCGGCAAGTTCGCCGGGTGCTTCGCGAAGGTCGTGTTCGCGGTGCTGGACTCGTCCGACGAGAAGCGGTTCATCGGCCCGTTCGAGGCGCGGTTCGGCTTTTGAACGCGCGCCGGGATCACGTCGGATGCGTTCGACATGAATGGTTCTCGCGTTACTTCACTTCGAGCGTAAACCCCGGGTTGCCGGTCGCGTCCTTACCGCGGACCAGTCGGAACGACTTGCCGAACGCGGCCGATTTCGTCCACCCGCCCGGCGGCTTCTTGGTGACGGCGTACTTCTTCGCGCCGCGCTTGTAGACGTGGAACTCGATCTCCGTTCCGCGCGCGTCCACCAGCCAGTATTCCGCGATACCGGCCTCGTAGTACGCCTCGAACAGCGTCTGGTTGTCTTTCTTTTCGGAACTGTCGCTCACGACTTCCAGAACCATGTCAACTGTCCCGACGATCTCGACGTATCCCCCTTCGGCTCCCTCGGTCAGCGTTACTTTCTTGGTGGTGAACGACTCGTGTGAGATGAACGTGCCGTCCGGGTTACCGGACAGTTCCGCTATAACGTTCGTGACCAACACGCCGTTGCACCAGTAACGCCCCAACTTATTTTGTTTGGTTAGCGTTTGCAGAACGGCCGCGATTTCGGTTTTCAGCGAGCCGTGGGTGAAGAGTTGTTCCTTGCTCATGTCGAGCCACACCTCGCCTTGGTAGTAATCGACGCGGGTCTTCTCTGGGAATTCGTTGTCGCCAGACCACTCGCGGAACGACGCGAGGCTCGCGGTGGCGCGGGCGGGGATGGTGACGGGCGCGTTCTCGGCGATCGTGACGGTAACGGACATGGTTGCTCCCAGCGGGTGACATGTCGAATTGTACCGCGAACGGGCCGCGCGTGTCAGCGTCGGATTCTCGGCGTAAAATGCCCGCATGAGCCAAACCATCCGCTTGCTGCCGTTCGCCGGTGCCGATGGCGCGACGAACATGTCCGCTGACGAAGCCGTGCTGGAGTCCGCCGTCAAGGGCGTCGCGTCACTGCGCTTCTACACGTGGACCGAGCCGACGCTGTCGCTCGGCTACTTCCAACCCGCGGCCGACCGCGACGCGGACCTGGCGCGGCTCCCGTGGGTCCGCCGCTCGACCGGCGGCGCGGCGATCGTGCATCACCACGAGCTGACCTACTCGCTCGCGCTGCCGCCGGGCGCGGAGTGGGTGTCGCGCGAACACTGGATCTGCCGCGCGCACCACATCGTGCGGCGGGTGCTGGCGGAACGCGGAGTAGAGTCGCGCGCGGTGATCTGCGGCGAAGAGCAGAAGCTGGGGCCGGTGGTGTGCTTCCTGCACCAGACGCCCGGTGACCTGCTCATCGGCGGGTCGAAAGTGGCCGGCAGCGCGCAGCGAAAGATGCGCGGCGCGCTGCTGCAGCACGGGAGCATCCTGCTGCGCCGAAGCGCGTTCGTGCCGTCGCTCGCGGGGATTTGCGACGCGCCCGGCGCGCCGGAGTTCGCACCCGCGGCGCTGGCGGAAGTGCTGACGCAGGCGTTCGCGACGGACACCGGCTGGACACTAACACCGGGCGCGTGGACCGCGGAAGAGCTGGAACACATCCCGGCGATTCGCACCGAGAAGTACGCGAACCGCGACTGGAACGAGAAGCGGTGAGTGGCGCTGCGGCCTCACGCGATGGCGTCGCGGTAGGCGGCCCACCACGCGGCGGCGTCGCACTCACCCCACTCCGCGGCGCAGCCGCACGCGGCCAGCGCCGCTTCGAGCTGTTGCACGTCCGCGAACCGGTCGGCCGGTTCCTTCGCCAGACACCGCAGCACCACCGACGCGACATCCTCCGGCACGCCGGCGCCCAGCGGCGGGGGCGCGTCGGTGATGTGGGCGGTCAGCGTCAGCATTATCGTCTCGCGCACGAACGGCGGCCGACCGACCAGCAGGAAGTACGCGGTCGCGCCCAACGAGTACACGTCGCTCCGCGCGTCGGTGTGTAGCCCGGCGGCCTGCTCGCGGCTCATGTACGCCGGCGTGCCCGTGATCGAACCGCTCACCGTCAGTTTGTCGGTCATGCCGCCGTCGGCCTGCACCAAGCCGAAGTCGAGCAGTTTCGCACGTCCGGCACGCCACCGCGCTCGCACACCATCACGTTGTTCGGCTTCACGTCGCGGTGAATCAAACCGGCCGCATGCGCCTCGCGCAACGCGCCGCAAATCTGGCGCAATAAGTGAACCGCGCGCCCCGGCGGGAGCGGGCCGTGCTTCGTTACGAGCTGGTCCAGGTTCGGGCCGGGCAGGTACTCCATCACGTAGTAGAACGTGCCGTCGGCGGTGTGCCCAGGAAGCGGAGCAGCGCCGGGTCGGTGGTGGTGTCGCGGAGGAGTTCGACGGCGGGCGTGCTGACCGCGGCCACGGTGGTGCTGTGGCCGGGGCCTGACGGCTGGTGCGCGACTGTGGGGTGGGCGGACGAGGACGACATGGTAAGCAGTGTACCACCGACTGCGGGCAGAATCATCAGCCGAGAACGGCTCACCCGTTCAGCCCGAAGAGCCTCCGCAGCGCTTCGCGGAGACCGCTGTGACCGTCGCGGCTCGCTTGGTTTAACGCCGCGATCGGGCCGTGCAGTAACCGCCCCTGGAACAGCCGGAAGGCTTTCTCGATGTCCGCCTTTTCGTTGTCCGTCAGCTTGCCGTTCATCTGCGCCAGGAGCGGGGCAAGGAGCGACTCGCGAAGTTTGTCCGCTTCGGAGAGGAGTTGGCCGATCACCGGGCCGTTCGCGCGCGTGTTCCAGTCGCCGACGAACTTTGCCACCTCCGCGTCGATGATGGACTCCGCCGCGGGCAGGTGCCGACGGCGCTCCGCCATGCACCCGTCGGCCACGCGCGACAGGTCGTCCACGTTGAACACGCTCACCTCGCCGTCGTGAATGCTCGCGTCGAAGTCGCGCGGCACCGCCATGTCGAAGATCACGAGTTGCCGCCCGGCGCGGCGGCGGCGCACCTTGTTGTCGAACACTTGGCGCGACACGATCGGCTCCGGCGCGCCGGTCGTACTCAGCACGATGTCGGCCTGCACGAGCGCGTCGTGCATCTGTGCCCACGGCATCACGCGGCCGCCGCACTCCTTCGCCACGTCCGCGGCCTTCTCCGCGCTCCTGTTCGTGACCAGAATCATTGCCGGCTTCAACTCCGCGAGGTGCTTCAGCGTGAGCCGACCCATCTTCCCGGCGCCGATCACCAGCACCGTCTTGTCGGTGAACGAGTTGAACACCTGACGCACGAAGTCCACCGCGGCGCTCGACACGGAGACGTGCCCGTGCGCGATGCCGGTCTCGGAACGCACGCGCTTGGACACGCGAATTGCCGAGGGGAACAGCGCGTTGAGCAGCGGCCCGGTCGCGGTACTCTTCAGTGCGACTTCGTAAGCGTCCTTCACCTGACCCGCGATCTGGCTCTCGCCGAACACCCCGCTGTCGAGGCCGGAGGCAACGCGGAACAGGTGCTTCGCGGCCTGCGCGTCGGCGTGTTCGTAGAGGTGCGGCACGATCTCGCTCGCGGGCACGCCGTGAATCTCCGCGAGGAACTCGGCCATCAATGGGATGTGGAGCGGCGCGACGGCGTCCTGCCGCGACACGTAGATTTCGACGCGGTTGCAGGTGTCGAGGACGACCGCTTCGGCCGCGAACCGGGCGTTGAGTTCGGTTAGCGCCGTCTGCGTCTTGGTCGGGTTGAACGCGAGCCGTTCGCGCAGTTCCACCGCCGCGGACGCGACGTTACAGCCGATGGCGCGGAGGTTCACTTCGCACCCCCGGTCGCGAACGGGTGCGACGCGACCAGCGCCACCAGCAGGAGCGAGAACGCGACGACGGAGAACAGCGCGAGCCGCCGCGCCGGGACGTGGACCCCGTACCGCAAGTACAGCAGCACGAGGAACACGAGCCACAGCCCGGCAGTGGACAGTACCTTCAGTGACAGCCAGTTGTCACTGAGGGAAGGGCCGTGCGGGACGAGCAGCGTGCCGACCAGTAGCCCCGCGGTGAGCATCGGGAACGCGCCGTTCAGCGCCCGGCGGTTCATCGTTTCGAGGCGCTCCAGGTTGAGCATCGGCGTGACGGTTCCGGGCGCTACTTTCCTGCGCAGCCGTCGCGCCTGGATCAGGTACATCATGCTCGCGAGGAAGCTGATGCTCACACCGACCGATGCGAGCAGGATGAGTACGCCGTGAACGCCGCCCCAGAAGCGGTCGCCGCTCGCCCACGCCGCGAGGTCGAACGCCGCGTGTTCAGGCTCGGCGGTGAGCAGGACGCGCGACAGCGCGACCAGCCCGATGACGACCGGCAGCACGAACACCGCCCACGCTTGTTTCGCGTGATGCACGGTGCCGTAGAAGGAGAAGAGCGCGAGTACCCACGCGAGCAGCAGCACGGAGCCGTAGGGTACGGCCGGCGACGGGTGTTGCACGAGCAGGTACGCGGTGTGCGCGAACAGCCCGGCGGCACCGAACCCCAGCCCCGCGACCCGCCACCCCTTCGCCGGCCACAGCAGCCGGCCGGCTTCGAGGAGGAAGGCGCACAGGTAGCTGAGTCCGATGCAGTAGTGGTGGATGTTCTGGATCAGGGCAGCGGTCATCGTGCGGCGGGACCTCGCGTACTCTCGGAAGGAGCGGGTATTATACGGCAACGCGCGAACGATGCGAACGAGGGGACGCGATGACCGAAGCGGAATGGCTGGCATGCAAATGGCCGGAGTCGATGATTAAGTTCCTCGGCACGGGCACAAGCGGACGTAAGCTACGGCTATTTGCGATCGCCTCAGTTCGACTCGTCGAACGCCGAATCCAAGACCTCGAATGCCGGGCCGCTCTGTTGGTGTTCGAGAGATATGCCGACGGTCTCGTCGAGAGGGCGGAACTCGAAGTTCACACTCGACGGGTCGAGGAACTACGGCAACGAGACTTGCCGGTAGCATACCCGCACATGAACGGGAGGCAGGCGGTTGCTGCGGTGTTGCGTTGGTTCGACGCGGAAACGGAGCCGGCTACAGTTAGTCCGCCGGTTGTGGTTTCGCTCAGCAAGTCTATCAAGCTTATCGCGGCGCAAGAAATACTCTTGCTTCGCGACATCTTCGGGAACCCGTTCCGCCCCGTCCGCTTCTCTCCGTCGTGGCGCACTGACACCGCGTTGTCACTGGCTCGCGGGATGTACGAGTCGCGCGACTTTAGCGCGATGCCGATTCTCGCGGACGCGCTGCAAGATGCCGGGTGCGACAGCGACGACATCCTCAACCACTGCCGCGACCCGCTCGCGAAGCACGTCCGCGGGTGCTGGGTGGTTGACCTCGTGTTGGGCAAAGAGTGATGCTACGCTTTCAGCGGAGGTGAAGCATGTCCACGATCACGATGCCCCCGGTTTCGTCGCCCGCGAGCACCCCGCCGCCGGCCACTCCACAACCGGTCGTTCCGCCGCTCGCACCCGTGAGCGGCCTGATGCCGCACCGCTGGACGATTCGCGAGTACCGCGAGCTTTACCGCACGGGGCTGTTCAACGATGTCAAGACGATGCTCATCCACGGGGAGTTGTACGTCATGGCGATGCCCAACCCCGCGCACGACATCGCGCTGAACCTGACCTACGAGTTCCTGCGGACGGTTTGCCCGTCCGACCATTACATCCGCAACCAACAAGGGTTCGACATCGGAACCGACAACGACCCCGGACCGGACCTCGCCGTCGTTCCGGGTTCTATCCGCGGGGCGACCACGACGCCGACCCGCGCCGCTCTGATCGTTGAGGTCGCCGACTCGTCGCTGTTCATAGACACGACCACGAAGGCCGAACTGTACGCGACCGCGGGCGTGCCGGAGTACTGGGTGATCGACCTCGAACGCCGGCAACTGCTCGTGTTCCGCGACCCGCAGGCGTTACCGAAAGGTCTGGGCGCGACGGCGTACAAGACTCACTTCACGCTCGGCGCCACCGAGCACGCGTCGCCGCGATTGGCACCGGCCGCCTCGGTTCTGGTCGGCGATCTGTTGCCCGCGTAGCGGCCATCACGCGTCCGGTGGGTTTCCAACCCCTGGCGCACTGGGTCGCGCATCAGTCCTTGTTCGTCAGGTACAACTCGGCGAACGCCTTGACCGCCGCGGCCACCTTCTCCGCGGTCGCGGCCTGCGCCTTCTTCTCGCGGAAGTCGTTGCCGAACTCCAACTGGATGGCGTCGATCCCGTACTCCTCGCTGCCGTACGTCTGGACGATGTTCCCGCCGTTGAGGGTCGCGTACTCCTTGTCGGCGAGGTCGGCGGGG
>CANLGS010000038.1 GCA_947490035.1 Gemmataceae bacterium | reverse complement strand
TCACCCACGGGTACGTCGAACACCGTGAGCGCCGGGTACGGCGTCGAGCGCCGGCGGAACGTGTACAGCGCGCGACGGTAGCGGTCCTCGCCCTTCGCCTCGACCCACTCGAACGGACCGTAGCTCGCCGGCGGCTTGAACAAGAAGTCCGGCGCGGGCGCGAACACGCTCGGCCCGCCGACCTTCGGGGACAACAGACCGCTCGCGTGAAGCGCGATGTCGCGCACGATCTCGCCTTCGGCGCGGAACCGCGGGCCGCGCGCCAGGAGTTTGTTGTCAGGGTCGGCCTTGAGCAACACTGGCGCGATGCGCGACGATTGCTTGTAGGTGGCGCTGGTGACAATCAGCTTGTGCAACTTCTTGAGACTCCATCCACTTTCCATGAACTCGACTGCAAGCCAATCCATCAACTCTGGGTGTGTGGGCTTGTCGCCCTGAAGCCCAAACTCTTCGGGCGAGGTCATCAGCCCCTGGCCGAAGTACGCCTGCCACACGCGGTTCGCGATTGCGCGCGCCGTGGTCGGTGACTTCTTGTCTACGAGCCACTTCGCGAGCGTGAGCCGGCTTGCGTCGGCGTCCTTCGGGAGTGCGTGCAAGAACGCCGGCACACCCGCGACTACCTTCGCACCGGGCCGCAGGAAGTCGCCCCGCTTCAGGATGGCGGTTTCGCGCGGCTCGTCGCGCGGAGCGGCGATCAGACTCGTGTCACCTTCCGGCCACTGTTTCCACAACGCTTCGATCTGAGCGTTCGCGTCCGCGAACTCTTTCACCGTGGTGCGCCAGTGACCGAACACCGTGTGCGCCTGCGCCGGGCTGCGCTTCGCGACCGGGATTGCGAGCGCCGCGCTCACCAGCGGCGGCAGCGGGGTCGCGTCCGGCTTCGCGTCGTCGGTCGCGCTCAGCCGGAAGCGGCCGAGGTTGTTGTTCATGTTGTCGTCGCTGTTCCAGCCGCCGTGCATCTGGCGCAGCGTGAAGTGGAGCGTGCCGCCGTCGGGCAGTTCGACCGGCTTCTCCGGCACGAACACCGCGACCCGCGGCGCGTTCCGCCGTCCGGGTCCGGCGTCGATGCCCCACGCGGTCTTGTCGTCGCCGTCGATGGCGAACTCGACCGACCCGGTGACGCGGCGCTTGTCGGTCTTGTCGTCGAAGTTCTTCTCCAGCACGCGCTCCGGCTGTGCGTAGTCCGCGACCGCCTTCACGAACTTGATCTTGGTGCGTTTGCCCTTCTCTTCCACTTCCACCGCGAACTCGGTCAGCGCGCTCGTGCCCATGAACGATCGGCCCGGACCGTTGCACGGCAGGTTCAGGTCGTTGAGCAGTTCGAGCCTGAACGCGGTGATCGCTTTCAGCGGTGCCGGGCCGCGCATCGGCGTGCTGAACTTGGTCGGCGCGTACCCCTGCGCGAGCACCGAGCCGTCTTTCTGCGCTATGTACCGCTGCGAGTTGTCGCCCGCGTTCTCGACCGCGACCGTCTTCCACGCCGGTTGCTTCTGCGATGCTTCCCACTTCGCGAGCTGCTTCGCCCAGTCCGCGTTTGCCTCCTTCAGTTTCAGTTCGATCTCCGTGATCCCGGACCGGATGCGGTTGATCGCCATCAACTCCTTCGCGGTGTACACGACGCGCTGTGCCTCGTGATCGTTGTTGAGGAACGCGAACAGCTTGTAATATTCTTCGTGCGAGATCGGATCGAACTTGTGGTCGTGGCACTGCGCGCACGCGACACTCAGGCCGAGGAACGCCTTGCCGACCGCATCGACGCGGTCGAACATCGCGTCCATGCGGAACTGCTCGGGATCGACTCCGCCCTCCTCGTTGAGCATCGACATGCGCAGGAACCCGGTCGCGACGATCTGATCCTGCGTCGCGTTCGGCAGCAGGTCGCCCGCGATCTGCTCAATCGCGAACCGGTCGAACGGCATGTCCGCGTTCAGCGCGTTGATGACGTAGTCGCGGTACGCCCACACCTGGCGCGCCTTGTCCTTCTCGTAGCCGTCGCTGTCGGCGTAGCGGGCCGCGTCGAGCCACCACCGCGCCCACCGCTCGCCGTAATGCGGCGACGCGAGCAGCTTCTCGACCAGCCGTTCGTAAGCGTCTACGCGCTTGTCCGAAACGAACTCGTCCACTTCCTTCGGTGTGGGCGGCAGGCCGATAAGGTCGAGGTAGAGCCGGCGGCAGAGCGTGACGCGATCCGCTTCCGGCGCCGGCTTCAGTTTCTCCTTCGCCAGCCGAAGGCGGATGAAGTAGTCAATCGGGTTGGCGTTCGCGGGAACGGCCGGGCGCACCGGCGTTTTGAAGGCCCAGTGCGTCTTCGCCGCGGGCGTGTCGGCGCCGTCCAAAGGGCTGGCGCCGAGCGCGACGAGGGTGCAGGAGAGGACCGCGACGAGGGCCACCGCACAGGGCTTCCGCCCTGTGCTACAGACGCCGGCCCCTCCGGGGCGGAAGACGAAGACAGGGCACCGTTGCATTTTGGTTTCGCACCCCGGAGGGGTCGCCGTTTGTAGCACAGGGCGGAAGCCCTGTGGCTTTCGCGAGCGCGGGTGGGCACAATGGCGGCATTGTACCGCACGCACGCGGCCCGGTTCACGTCGGAAATCCCCATGCGCTCCGTTCTTGCTCTCACCGTGCTTCTCGCCTTCACTTCGCTCGCCAAGAGCGCCGAGAAGCCCAACGTGCTGTTCATCTCCATCGATGACTTGAACGACTGGGTCGGGCCGCTCGGCGGGCACCCGCAGGTGAAGACGCCGAACATCGACAAACTCGCGGCTCGCGGTACGACGTTCACCAACGCCCACTGCCAGGCGCCGCTATGCAACCCGTCGCGCACGAGTGTGTTAACCGGGCTTCGGCCGAGCACCACAGGCGTGTACGCGCTCGCGCCGTGGTTCCGCACGTCCGAAAAGTTGAAGGATCACGCAACGCTCTTCCAGTGGTTCAAGAAGAACGGTTACGCCACGATCACCGGCGGGAAGATCTTCCACGGCGGCTACCCACCGAAGGCGGATCGCGCGCCGGAGGTGGACGCGTTCGGTCCGCCCGGTGCGATGCAACCGCGACCGAAGGTGAAGTTCGTGACGACGCCCGACCCGCACCCGCTTGTGGACTGGGGCGTGTTCCCGGAGAAGGACGAGGAGTGCTTCGACTACGACATCGCGACGTGGGCGGTGAAGCAACTCAAGGAGCCGCCGCGCGCCCCGTTCTTCCTCGCGGTCGGGTTCCAGCACCCGCACGTGCCGTGCTACGCGCCGCAGAAGTGGTTCGATTTGTACCCGCTCGACAAACTCCTCATGCCGAAGGTGAAGGCCGACGACCGCGACGACTTACCGCGGTTCGCGTCGTACCTGCACTGGAAGTTGCCCGAACCCAGACTGAAGTGGCTGCAAGACAACAAGCAGTGGGAACCGCTGGTGCGGGCGTACCTCGCGAGCATCAGTTTCATGGACGCGCAGGTGGGTCGCGTCCTCGACGCGCTTGCGGAGAGCGGCCTGGAGAAGAACACCGTCGTGGTGTTGTGGAGCGATCACGGCTGGCACCTCGGCGAGAAGGGCATCACCGGGAAGAACACGCTGTGGGAGCGTTCGACGCGCGTGCCGCTGATCTTCGCCGGGCCGGACATCGTCGCGAACGCGAAATGTGGTCGTCCCGCTGAGTTGCTCGACCTTTTCCCCACGCTGCTCGACCTCTGTTCGCTTCCCGCGAACAAGCTGAACGAGGGGTTAAGTCTGGTGCCGCAGTTGAAGGACGCGAACGCCAATCGCACCCGCGGCGCGGTGACCACGCACGGCCCCGGCAACCACGGCGTGCGCACCGAGCGCTGGCGGTACATCCGCTACGCCGACGGCAGCGAGGAACTGTACGATCACGACCTGGACCCGCACGAATGGCGGAACCTGGCGAACGACCCAAAGCTGGCCGACACGAAGAAGCTGCTCGCGCTCGCGCTACCGGAGAAGAGCGCCGACCCGCTCCCCGGCAGCGCCGGCCGGCTGCTGACGTATGACAAGGGCGTGGCCGTGTGGGAAGGCAAGCCCATCGGCGAGAAGGATGTGTTCCCGGAGAAGTGAGCCGGCGAACCCCGCCCGCAAGGGCGGGGGTGCGGGACGATGCGAACACCCGCCCGTTGCCAATGCGAACACCCCCGCCCTTGCGGGCGGGGTTCGCCAATAACCTGGAGGTTTCCATGACTCGTCTGTGTCTTCCATTCGCACTTACGCTCGCGCTCGCGCTGTCCGCGCGTGGCGCGGAGCCAGCAACGCACAAGCTCTGGCCCGGCAAGGCGCCCGGCGAGACGAAGGACATCGGTGACGAAAAGCTCATCGCCCCGAAGAACGCGACCGACGTGAAGCGCGTCAGCCACGTGAGCGAGCCGACCATCACCGTCTACGCGCCGCCGAAGGACAAGGCGAACGGCACCGCCGTTCTGGTCGCGCCCGGCGGCGGGTACAACATTCTCGCCATCGAACACGAAGGCACGCAGGTGTGCGAGTGGCTGAACACGCTCGGCGTCACCGCCGTGCTGCTGAAGTACCGCGTGCCGAAGCGTGAATCGCAGACGCCCGACAACCTTGCGATGGTGCAGGACGCGCAGCGCGCGATCACGCTCGTGCGCAGCATGAGCAAGGAACTCGGCATCGACCCGACGCGCGTCGGGATGCTCGGCTTCTCGGCCGGCGGGCACCTCACCGTTTGCACCGCGCTCGCCAAGAAGCGGATGTACGAGACCACCGACAAGGGCGAAGAGCAGTTCAGCTACCTCCCGAACTTCGCGGTGCTCGTGTACCCCGCGTACCTCACCGACAAGGGCGGCGCGCTGAAGCCGGAGTTCGAGGTGAAGAAGGACTCGCCGCCGATGTTCTTCGCGCACTCGTCCGACGACCCGGTGACGAGCGAGGGCAGCGTGGCGCTGTACATCGCGCTGAAGAAGGCGGGTGTACCGTCGGAGTTGCACCTCTACGCGACCGGCGGCCACGGCTACGGGATGAAGAAGGTGCCGCACCCGTGCGCGACGTGGCCCGACCGCGCCGGCGACTGGCTGAAGGCGCGCGGGCTGTTGGAGAAGGCGAAGCCTTCACCTTGAGAATCCCGCAAGCGAGACCCGCGACAAGCTACCGAGTGGGAAGCAGGATTGAGACGCTCAACACCCGCTCAGGCGACTCGAAGGTGCCTCACACGTCAATCGTTTCGACGCCGCACGCACAAAGGTATTTCGCTGTCTCGTCGTACAAGTGAGGCGAACGGGTTTCGTCGGCGTGTGACCCCTCCGGAATCCAGATCACCATGCCTTCCCGGGCACGGGTGAGCAGGACGCGGTACTTGTTCAGCATGTAGCGCTGGGTGGTAACATCCTTCACACGCTGCCATTTCGTGCCCTTGAAGGCTTGAAACGCCCACGCCTCGCGAGTGCGGCGGAAGTCTGCGTCCCAACAGACCCCAGCCCAGTCCAGTTCCAGCCCCTGCACCGCGAACTCGGTCGCCGCCAGTTCGAGAAAGGGTGATGAGCGCACGTCCTCCGCGGGCTGGAGGAACCAAGCGGGTTCGTCCAAATCGGTCGTCACGTCCAGCCCGTGCGGGCGCAACCGCCGCGCCCCCGAACTCGCCACCAACCCGGCCCGGCGCGTGCCCCGTTTCTGATCCCGGAGCCACCCCCCATGCTCGGTCCAAACTGCGCGTCAGCGCAAGCGGGAACCTCGACAGTTGTGGGGCATAGTTGCGGGCGGTCTCGGCGTTTCCTGTGAGCAGAGCGTCGACCCAGTTCGCGACCACCTCGGCCTTGTAGGAGCGGCGACCGAGGGACAAATGCAGTGCATCGTCTCGGTGGACAGCCAGCGCGCCAGAGCCGTCGGGAAACAGCACTGCCCCACCGGGACCTTCTTCGCCCTCGGCTAACGTTGGGGCGACGTACACCTTCCAACTGCCGAACGTAGTCTGCAATGCGCGGCCCCATTCCGGCAACCCGGCCTCCCCGCGGTGAATCTCTTGCCCACCGCCGACGAGCGCGACGAGGACCGCCCAGTCCGGAAGGCGGTCGAGGGTGCGGAGCATCTGGGTCGGCTCGGACTCCGTCCGCTTGAACTTGCGGCGTGCCTGTTCGAGGTCCCACGCTCGCTGCGCCTCGTCGAACACAACGACGTGATCCGGCGGTAGCGGCGACTCCGGCCGGCTGTGCGCGGCGAGGAATTGGTGCACGTTCTGGATGAAGGTCTTAACCTGCCGGCGTGCTTCACCGAGCGGTTCTTCTTTACGCTCGGCCCGGTCGCGGGCGAGGGCTTCCGTCAGCACCTTCACCAGTGGTCCATTGCCGGAAAGAAACACGCCGAGCGCGTCCCGGTCCTGGTGGAGTTCGGCGCTGTGGACGATGTTCAACCCCGCGAGGGTTTTCCCGGCGCCCGGCACCCCAGTGATGAAGCAGACCGCTTTCGTGTTGGTCCTGCGCGCCTCATCGATCACCCGGAGGACGGCGTCCGCGGTGCGTGTGAGGTTGTCGGCGCCGGCGTGCGAGTGAGCGATGTCCCGCACGCGGTGGTCGGCGTACAGCCGCTGAGCGGCTTCGATGATGGTCGGAACCGGGCGGTATTCGCTCCCGTTCCACGCGCCCGGGTCGATAGGCGTTTCGGTCTCTCGGTGGTGTCGCGAGTAAACGCTGAGGAGAAAGTCGGCCGGGGAACTGTTGCCGAGAAGGTGGACGCGTTGCACCGGTTCACCGAGAACCGACTCCGGCGTCGTCGGCTCGAAATGTTGTTGGGGTGCAACGAGCAGAGGAAGGATGATCCGCCCGCAGCTCGCGGTGTGGAAGTCCCGCAGGTCGAGCGCGTAGTCTTCGACCTGTCGGCGGTCTGCCGCGGTGAGCGGGGATTCACCGGTCTTGAACTCCAGCACGAGTACGACGTCCGCGGCGAGCAGAACCGCATCGATTCGTCGGGCACGGCGCGGGATCTGGTATTCGAGGAGCAGGTGCCAGTCCGCGCTGGCGGGAAGCCGTTCGATGAGTTGGCGCGCAGCCGTCTGGAGGTATTCGGTCTGCGAGTTCCAGGCGGTTGTCGCGTCCGTTCGCTGGGTGGTGTATGCGTCCGCGGCGTAAGCGGCGGTTAACGCCCCGAGCACCGCGGGCGGATCGGCCCGACAGAACGCGTCCAGCCGGTAGTGGGCGTAGGCTGGCATCGGTGTGTCAGTTCACCTCGACCATCGCCTTGACCACGCCGGTTTCGGGCTTCAGCCACGTCGGGAACACGTCGATCAGCTCCGACATTGGGGCGCGGTGCGTCACCCACGGGCGCGTGTCCAGCATCCCGCCCTCGATGAGCCGGATGATGCGCGTGAACTCGTGCGCCAGCGCGTTGCGGCTCGCCATGAACGTCATCTCGCGGCGGTGCATCAGCGGTTGCGTGAAGTGCAACTCATCCTGTGTGATGCCCACCCACACCAGCCGGCCCGTGAAGCCGACGAAGTTGTACGCGCCCACCATGCTCCGCGCGCTGCCGGTCGCGTCCACCACCACGTTGCCGAGCTTCCCGCCGGTCATCTCGGTGAACACCTTCACGTCCGCTTCGAGATTGCCCGTCGAGAGGATGGTGTCCGTGATGCCCATCTTCTCGCGCGCGAACGCGAGCCGCTGCTCGTTCAGGTCCATCACGATGATGCGCGCGCCTGCCAACTTCGCGAACTCGATCACGCTGAGGCCGATCGGCCCGGCACCGATCACGAGCACGGTTTCGTCCGGTCGCGGGTTCGCGCGGTTGATCGCGTGTAGCCCGATGCCGAGCGTTTCCACCAGCGCGAGTTGCTCGAACGTGAGCTTCGTGGAGACGTGCAATTTCCGCGCGGGCACCGTGAACAGCGGGCGCAATCCGCCGTCAACGTGAACGCCGAGCGTCAGGTGGTTTTCGCAGCAGTTGGTGTGGCCGCGAGTGCAGGAGTAGCACTTCTGGCAGTTGATGTACGGTTCGACCGCGGCCTTATCGCCCGGCTTCACGTTCGTCACGCCCTCGCCGACCGCGACCACTTCGACGCCGAGTTCGTGACCGGGGATTCGCGGGTAGCTGAAGAACGGCATCTTGCCGAGGTAGCCCGAGTAGTCGGTGCCGCACACGCCGACGCGGTGTACCTTCACGACCGCGTCGCCCGGCCCCGGCGCGGGCGGCTCCGGCAGGTCGATCTCGCGGAACGCTTTGGGCTGTTCGAGCTGAATGGCTTTCATGGGGAGAATTGTAGTCGAAAGTCATAAGGTCGAAAGTCGTAAAGTCGAAGACCCAAACCGTCCGGTCTTCGACTTTACGACTTTCGACCTTATGACTTTCGACTGGCTAGCGAAGGATGTCCTTCACCACGTTGCCCGCGACATCCGTGAGGCGGAAGTCGCGACCGCTGTAGCGGTACGTCAGCTTCTCGTGGTCGATGCCCATCAGGTGCAGGATGGTCGCGTGCAGGTCGTGGACGTGGACTTTTTTGTCCACCGCGGCGAAGCCGAACTCGTCGGTCGCGCCGTAGGTCATGCCGCCCTTGATGCCGCCGCCGGCCATCCACACGCTGAAGCCGTGGTTGTTGTGGTCGCGCCCGCTCGCGCCCTCGCTCGTCGGCGTGCGGCCGAACTCGCCGCCCCACAGCACCAGCGTTTCGTCGAGCAACCCCTGCTGCTTCAGGTCGCGGAGCAGCGCGGCGACCGCCTTGTCGCTGTCCTTCGCCTTGTTGCGGTGTCCCTTCTCGATCTCGCCGTGATCGTCCCACGGTTGACCGCTGCCGTAGAAGACTTGCACCATGCGAACGCCGCGCTCCACGAGGCGACGCGCCGTGAGGCAGGCGTCCGCGAAGTAGCCCTTGCCGTAGGCTTCGCGCACCTTCAGCGGCTCGCGGGCCACGTCGAACGCTTCCTGCGCGTCCGTCTGCATCCGGTAGGCGATCTCCAGCGACTGGATGCGCGCTTCGAGCTGGTCGTCGCTGCCGCGCTTGTCCTTGTGTAGCCCGTTCAACTGGTTGAGCAGGTCGAGTTGTTCGCGCTGCGTCGTCGCGGACACGCTCGTGTTGCGGATGTGCTCGATCACCTTCTTCGGGTCGCCGAGGTTCTGGATGTGGCAGCCCTGGAACACGCCCGGCAGGAAGCTATTGTTCCACAGCGCCGGGCCGACGACGGGCTTGCCGGGACACATCACCACGAAGCCGGGAAGGTTCTGGTTCTCGGTGCCGAGGCCGTAGGTGAGCCAGCTACCCATGCTGGGGCGGATGGGCTGCGTGTTACCGCAGGTCATCAGCAAGAGACCCGGCTCGTGGTTCGGGATGTTCGTGTGCATCGAGCGGACGACGCAGATGTCGTCGATGCACGAGCCGATTTCGGGAAAGATCTCGCTGACCTCGATGCCCGACTGGCCGTACTTCTTGAACGCGAACGGCGACTTGTACAGCGGGCCGGTCTTGCGCTCGGTTGCTTTCCCGGCCGCGCCGGGTTGCTTGCCGTGCTGCTTGGTCAGCTCCGGCTTCGGGTCGAACGTGTCGACCTGCGACGGGCCGCCGTTCATGAACAGGTGGATGACGTGCTTCGCCTTCGCCGGGAAGTGCGCGACCTTCGGCGCGAGCGGGTTTTTCGCGCCTCCTCCGGTCGCTGACGCTCCCGGCTCGCCGGCCTGCAAGAGGCTCGCGAGGCCGAGCATGCCCAGCCCGGTGCCGCTGCTTTTCAGCATGTCGCGGCGAGAGATTCCAAAACTAGGGAGCATCGGCGGAACCCTCTTTGCCTTCGGTTTCGTCTTCTTCGATCTCGTAGAGGAACACTTCGGCGTCGATGATCGCCTGCTCGAAGTATTGCAAGTAGTCGGTGTCCGCGAAGTCGGTGCGGCTCACGCTTTCGTGTTCGACCACTTCCTGAATGAACCAGCCGTGTTCCGCGACGCACCCGGCGGCGATGTGCATCGCGTTGTTCTGGGTCTGGTCCTTGATCCAGCAGTGGA
The DNA here is from genome assembly GCA_947490035.1 of Gemmataceae bacterium. Classification (GTDB taxonomy): domain Bacteria; phylum Planctomycetota; class Planctomycetia; order Gemmatales; family Gemmataceae; genus Gemmata. Next base: position 2,791 of record CANLGS010000038.1, on the reverse strand, counting down.
CTTCCGCGTTGCGGCCGTCCGGTTCGTCGCTGTTCGGCGCGGGCACCTTGTCGGCGTCGCCTTCGGGCGTGAAGTCTAGCCGCTCCGCCGCGAGCCGGAGGTACTGCATGGGCAACCGCACCCAGTCGTTCTCGACCGGGTCTTCGCCGCCGGCCCGCGCCGCGGCCTCGAAGATGCGGCTCGCCAGTTCTTGTGCCTCGGTCGCGGAGAGCGTCGCCCCGTCAGCGGGCGCTTTCACGGTAACCTTGTCGCCTGCGTGCGTGACTTCGATATCGGCCATGTTGCGCTCGCGTTGATGTAGGACAGGCCGCTGGCCTGTCACAGAGACAGGCCAGCGGCCTGTCCTACATCAATCTACGTACAGCAACTCGTTGCTGGCGAGAAGAACCTGCGCGTACTGCTGCCAGCGGGTGAGTTTGTCGTCGGTCGTCGTCGGCAGTTTGAGAAACCGTAGTGCCAAATCGAATTCGGCCTTCTCAGGTGCGCGGCCGTAAGCGATCCGGTACGCGGCCGTCACGCGTGCCTCGTCAGTCGTGCCCATCGTTTCGACGCGCCTCGCGAACGCCTGCGCCTGCGACACCATGAACGCGCTGTTGAGCGCGAACAACTGCTGCTGCGGGACGGTGGTCACGGTGCGCTTGTCCGCGGTCACGTTGGCGTCGGGGAAGTCGAACAGCCGCAACAGGCCGTCGAGTTCGTGCCGGCTCACCTTCGCGTACACCGTCCGGCGCTTCGCATTCGCGTCGTTCAAATTGAAACTCGGACCGCCGGTCTTGGTGTCGAGGTTGCCGCTGGCCGCGAGCAGCGTGTCGCGCCAGTCCTCGATCTCCAGCCGCTTGCGCGTGCCGCGCCACAGGTACACGTTCGCCGCGTCGGTCTTGTCGTTCTCCAGGTTCGGCTGGCTCTCAAGTTGATAGGTCGTCGCGGTCATGATCTGCTTGTGCAGCCACTTCATCGACCAGCCGTTCTTCACGAAATTCACCGCGAGCCAATCGAGCAGTTCCGGGTGCGAAGGCTTGTCGCCGAGCTTGCCGAAGTTCGACGGCGTGTTGACCAAGCCGCGGCCGAAGTGCCACGCCCACACGCGGTTCACGATCACGCGCGCCGTCAGCGGGTTGTCCTTCGACGCGACCGCGTTCGCGAGGTCCAGACGCGTGTAGGCAGCGCCCGCCGGTGTCGGCGACGGCAGCACTTGCAGGAAGCCCTTCGGTGCGTCTTCGCCCTTCGTCGCGGGGTTGCCGCGGATGTACACCTTCATGCCGGGGCCGTTGCCGCTGATGACGTGCGCCACCTGCGGCGCTGCTGGCATGTCCTTCTTGATCTTCGCGAGGCTCTCCGTGAGTTCCTTCATCTGAAGCAACTTCGCGATCTGCACCGTCCACGGGTCTTTCTTCGCCTTCAGTTCGGTGACCGTCTTCTTGAGCTTGTCGTCGGTCCGCTTGAGGTCGGCCTGCGCGGTGTTGTACGCCTTGAGGTCGTCGGGCGAGCCGATCGCCGCGTCGCTCATGTTCGTGCCCATGTAGATGCCGGCGATGGAGTAGTAGTCGCGCGTCGGGATGGGGTCGAACTTGTGGTCGTGGCAGCGGGCGCACGCGACCGTGAAGCCCATGAACCCGCGCGTGAGCGTATCGACGCGGTCGTCGAGTTCCTCGGCGATGGCCTGATCCTTCGCGGTGTTCTTGTAGTATTCCGCGCCCAGCCCGAGGAAGCCGAGGCCCGCGAACTTGGTGAACGCGTCGCTCGGCGCGTCGGGCATCATGTCGCCCGCGATCTGCAACTTCACAAACCGGTCGTAGGGCATGTCCGCGTTGAACGCGGCGATGACCCAGTCGCGGTAGCGCCACGCTTGCGTCTTCGGCTTCACGCCGAACGTGTGCGCCTGATCCTCCGCGTAGCGGGCCACGTCGAGCCAGTGCCGCGCCCACTTCTCGCCGTACTGGGCGCTCGCGAGCAGCGTGTCGATGACCTTCTCGAAGGCGTTGGGCGACTTGTCCGCGAGGAAGGCGTCCACGGCTTCGGCACTCGGCGGCAACCCGGTGAGGTCGTAGTACGCGCGGCGGATGAGCGTGCGCTTGTCCGCTTGCGCGACCGGCTTCAGCCCCTTCTCGGTCCACTTCGCCTGAACGAAGGCGTCGATTGCGCCCTTCGCATTCCCTGGAACTGGCGGCTCCTTCGGCGCCTGAAGCGACCAGAACTGCTTGCCCTTCTCGATGTCGATGCCGGCAACTTTTGCCACCTCGCCGGTGCGCGGATCGACGGCGCCGTCCGCGATCCACTTCTCGAAGTCCTTGATGACCGCGTCGGGCAACTTGCCCTTCGGAGGCATCTTCAGTTCGGCGTCGTACTTGAGCGATTGCAGCAGCGTGCCAGCGGCGACCTTGCCGGGCACCATCGCGGGTCCGGTTTCGCCGCCGGCGAGCAGCGCTGCCTTCGTGTCGAGTTTGAAACCGCCCTTGAGCTTCTTCTCCTTCGCGGCGGCTTCGGAGTGGCAACCATAGCACTGCTCGACCAGAACCGGCCGAATCTTCGTCTCGAAGAACTCGACCTTCTTCGCGTCCACCGCCGGCGCAGGGTCGGCAGCCAGCGCGAACGACGGTGCGAAGAGCGCGACGACGAGTGCGATTCGGAGCATATGTGAACTCGAAGCGGATTCCGAACACGGGTTCGGGACGTTTGGCAGGGAACCGGCGGGCATCAGCGGCGGGAGAGGGCATACTGCCCCACACAATAGTATCAGAGTAGAACAGGCGCAGCCAACAGGAAATCTCCTGGGAGCGCGGACGTCCCGTCC
>CANLGS010000037.1 GCA_947490035.1 Gemmataceae bacterium | reverse complement strand
TCTTGCCCTCTCCCCTTGCGGGAGAGGGTGGCCGCGCTTCGCGGACGGGTGAGGGGTCGGCTTCACAACTCATAAGAGCTTCACGCGGTCTGTGCAGGCTCTCACCCCTCACCCGTCCGCGGAGCGTGGCCACCCTCTCCCGCAAGGGGAGAGGGCAAGAGAAAGGCAGGGGAAGACTTCGCGTGGTTCGTGAAAGCTCTCACCCCTCACCCGTCCGCGGAGCGCGGCCACCCTCTCCCGCAAGGGGAGAGGGAGAAGACAAACCGGACTCACTTCGCAACCACCTCGAACATCGGGCCGTTGTCGGCGGCTTGCTTGAGGAGTTTCTTCGCGTCGTCGTCGGCGATCTCCTTGAGCAGCGCGAGCGAATCCCCCACCTTCCAGCGGTACACCTTGCCCGGCGCGAGCGTCACGCCGTTGGTCATGTTCCCGGCGAGGGCGGCGAGCGGTGCCGCCGGCCCCTGCCGGGGTCCGCCCTTGCCGGGGAAGCCAAAGCCGCCGCCCTTCGGCTTCGCCGGCGCCGGCTTCTGGTCCTGAAGGATCAACCCGTCGGAGTCCACGCCGATCAGTTTGAACGTGCGCTTCGTCGAGCTGTTGTCGTCGGAGATGGTGAGCAGCCCGTCGGTGTTCGGGTCGCTGTCCGCCTTCTTCTTGTCCTTGATGTAGTAGAACTTGCTGACGGTCACCTTCTTGCCCTCGATCTCGATCTCGTACCGCTGGCGGCTGGCGGCGTCGCGGATCGCGGCCGACGCGGTGCCGTCGGACCAGATGCTGACCATCGTCAGGATGATCGCCCCGGACACGTCGGGCTTCTCCACCGTCGGCTTGATCGGATCCGGCTGCTTCTCGCTGACGGTGACCTTGAACGAGGTCTTGTCGGTCTTGCCCTCGACGGAGGTCGCGAAGACGGTGACGGTCGCGGTGCCCTCGCTCGCGGAGGTCTTCGGGATCTCGACGGCGAGCGTCTTGGGATCGACCTTCAGCGCGCCCTCGGGGAACACCCCGCCGGAGACGACGGCGGTGGCCTTCGCGCCCACCGCGCCTTCGCCGGTCGCGACGATCTTCACCGTCGTCGGCTTGTCGTCCTGAACGACCTTCACGTCTTTGATGGGCGAGAGTTTGAACGTCGGCGGCGGCACGAGCGGCCCGTTGAACGGGTCTTTCAGCACGATCAGGCTGTAGTCGCGCGGCTTGGTGGCGAGGACCGGGACCAGCGTCCGCGGCGAGACGCCGCGCCCGGCCTCGGTGCTGTGGGTCATGGCCTGGTAGAGCAACCCGCCGCCGACCGCGGCGAACGCGTTGGGCACCGGCAGCAGCGTGCGGCGGTTCTCGGCACCGTCCACGATCACGGCCTCGGTGGTCAGTTCCACCGACAGGTCGTTCCGCTTGGGCGCTCCCTTCGCGGCGTCCTCCTCCTTCTTGATGCTGAAGTGGGTGATCTGGTGCAGCAGCCCGAGTTCGTAGTAGCCCCTGAGGAAGTCCTTGACGACCCACATGTCGGCCTTCTTGATCTTCACCTCGTAGGCGATGCGGGTGTAGATCGGCTTGCCCTTCGCGATCTCGGGCACCTGGCGGGCGGAGTTGTCCATCAACTTCTCGTTGACGGTGAACCCGGTCGGGGCGCCGGCCGCTTCGAGCAGGCGCGTGAGGGCGACGCGGTACTCGTTCTTGGAGAGGTTCACGTCGGCCGGGAGGCTGCGGGCGCGGGCCGTGGCGAGCTTCTTCGCGGCGAGCGCCTGCGCCTGGTCCTCCTTCTCGAGTTTCGCGAGTTCGTCGCGCAGTTCGGCCTCGGCGGCGCGCTTCGCCGCGAGCGGTTCGTAGACGAACAGGTAGCCGCCGATCGCGCCGACCGTCAGCGTCAGGACGCCGATCAGGAGGAGGGCCAGCGTTTGGTCGCGGGAGGTCATCGGTGTCGGTCCGTGGTCGCGGTGGTTCGGTTCGGGTTAACGCCGGGGTCGCGGGGGATTACTTCTCGGTCGGCCGCGGCGCCGGTTCCACGGGGTCGGCGGGCGGGGCCAGGACCGGCTCCACGGGCGGCGGAGTGGGTTCGGGTTCCGGTTCGGGCACGACCGGCGCCGGGGTGAACGCGCCCCAACTCCGCTTCGGCGGGGTGAACTTCGGCAGCCGGTCGTACTGGTCCGGGCCGCGGCGGTTCACCTGCGACACCAGCCCGAACGCCTGGTTGTGCCGGCCGCTGCTCGCGGGGAGCGTGCCCAGGACGCTGACGGGGGAGTTCGTGTAATACTTGTTCGGGTTGTTGTCCTGTTCGATGGCGGACACCAGCCCGTCCACCGGTTTGGCGCCGGTCGCGGCGATCTTCATCTCCACCTTCGCCTGCGCGGTCGCCTTGTCCTTCACCACCGGGACCGGGGTCGCGGCGTAGCCGGTCAGGCGCACGCTGTCGTCGGCCGGCATCCGGTCGGCGAGGTCGTGCAGTTCGTCGAGCCACACCACCTCGCGCTTCGCCCACCCCTCGACGGCCTCGGACCGCTTCAAGTCCGGCTTGCCCTTCTCGGTCTTGTCCTTGAGCGTGTCGCGCTGCTCGGTCAGGTCGGCGACACTGGCGGCGGCGACGCCGCGGACGAACACGCCCAGCGCGGCGGCGGCGCCGAGCAGCACGAGGGCCGCGACCGCGGCGAACACGAGCCGCCGCTTGCCGGGGTCGCGCGCGGTCGTCGGCTGGCGGGGCGAAGCGAAGTTGATCGGCAGCGCGTTAGCGGCTTTGCCCGCGAGCAGCCCGACGGCGCCGGCGAACCGGCCGCGGAACGCCTCGGGCACCTTCGGCAGAACCCCGGCGAGCGGGTCGTAGGCGTGGACCGGGATGCCGAGCGCCTGGGCCAGTCGTCCGGTCCAGCCGGCACCGACCTCCGCGAGGTACACCGCCCGGACCGGGTGGCCGGCGTGCTGCCCCGCGTACACCGTCAAGTTGCGCCGCAACTGGGCGACGAGCATCGTCTCGTTCGCGACCACCGGGGCGGGGAGGGCGAGCGTGAGCACCACCTCGCCGCCGCGGACCACGGTGAACTCGCCGCCGCCGGGGTTGAGCGTGAGGGCCGCGACCGTGTCGGTCTTGTGTTCCGGCGGCGGGATCGTACCGGCGGCGAACGCACGCATCAGGCCGGCGGCCACGGCGTAGGGCCGCGGGGTGACGCCCGCGAGCTTCACGCCGGCCGCGACGCACATCGCCTGGATCGCGTGGAACACGTCCTTGCGCAGCATCACGGCCATCGCCCGGCGCTCGCCGGTCGCCGCGTCGGAGCCGAGCGGCGTGTAGTCGAGGACCACGTCGTCGGGCGACTCGGACATCTCCTTGACGGCCTGGAACTTGATGAGCGCCGGCTCGTCGGCGGGCGGCACCGGCGGGTGCTTCAGTTCCTTGAGGATGACGCGGTCGCGGCCGACCGAGACGAGGACCGGGGCGGGCGGCCCGCCGGCGGCGCGGAGCTTGGCGCGGAGCGCCTCGCCGAACGCGCGGGCGGTGTCGAGCGTGAGCGCCGGCGGCGGGTCCGCGTCGTCGGTGGTCCAGGCGACCGCGTGGGTCACCTTCGCTCCGCCGCGGGCTTCGCCGAACACGGCGTACACGCCGTTCGCTTCCAGGTCGATCGCGATGAATTGAGACACAGTTGCTGTGCTCCAGAATGCAGAGGTTCAGGCTTTCGGTGCCAGCAGTCCGGGGTTTGAAACCCCGATGGCACCGACTTTGTATCTCTTTACTCTTGTGGCACAGGCTTCCAGCCTGTAATCCCAAGACACAGGCTGGAAGCCTGTGCCACAAAACCACAAAGTCGGTGCCATCGGGGTTTCAACCCCTGGCGCGAAACAGAAACTCACGGACTCGCCTTCGACGGCTCGAAGCCGCGGGGGTTGTCCAGGTCCGTGAGGTCGCGGACGTGGAGGAACCGGGGGGCGCCCTGGTTGGTGTCGATCACGGCCTCCATGCGGGCCACCGGGCCGCCGCCGTCCAGGTAGCCGACCGCCTGCACGCGGTACACCATCGTGCTGCCGGTGAGGTACTTCTCCATCTTCTTGAACACGTCCGGCGGGACGTTGGCGGCCGTGATGACCCACGCGCCCGAGACGGTGCCGGGGTCGCTCGGCAACTGGGTCGGGCGGGCGGCGATGATCGCGGCGGCGTAGGCGTCGGTCATGTTCGGGACCGCCATTAGCACCTCGAGCGGCGCGGTGTTCACGTTGATCCGCGGGACCAGTTCGACGGCCTGCTTCACGGTCGTCTTGTCCATCAGCGCGCCGAGCAGCGCGGTCCGGTTGGCCGGGTTGAGCAGCGGCGAGAACGCGACCACGTCCGGGTCGTCGGCCTTCGCGCCCGGCGCCTTGGGCAGGGTGATGCGCGTGTACATGATGTCCGTCAGCGACTTGACGCGGTTGCCGCCGGTGAAGGTGGTCGCCATCTTCGCCTGCACCGCGACCTTGAGCAGGTCCGGCGTGGCCGCGACGACCGGCTTCTGCGCGACGCCGGCACCGCTGAAAGTGATCGTGATGCCGCCGCCGCTGCCGGTCAGCGTCCCGGTGGCGGTGCCGGGGACGTTGCCGGCCGCGTCCGTCTTGGTCACGCTGAACAGCTTGCACGCGACGACGTAGTTGGCGAGTTCCTCGCCGAGTCCGGGTGTGATCTGTTGGAGCAGGGTGGTGAGGTTGTCGCCGTTGATGTAGGTGCGGACGGTGCCGCTCATGTCCACGTTCAGCTCGCGGCCGTACACGGTGAGGTAGTCGGCCCAGCCGCGGTCGGTGCCGGTCTCGCCGTCGTCCTGCACGCCGTTGCGGTTCTTGTCGCCGCCGTAGAGCAACTCCGGCGTGACATCCCGCACCAGCAGCAGTTCGTCGAGCGAGTTGAGCGGGCCGTTCTTCGCCTTGTACGGGTTCGGGCGCGACGCGTACTCTTCCGACTCGGCGCCCTCGGCCCGCGGGACGTCGTCGGCGTCCACCCAATCGACGATCGCGTCGGCGATGGCCCCGGTCATGTTGGGGAGCTTCATCAGCGCGGCGTACAGCACCTCGCCCTTCGGGTCGAGCGCGATCATGCTGTTGATGTTGATCTTGCCGCCCTCGTCGATGACGCCGAACCGCTGCTCGTAACTGCCGGAATCGGTGAGGCCGACGGCGCGGATGTCGAAGTACGCCTTCTTGCGGGTCGTCGTCCCGGCGGCGGGCACCTCGACGCGATCGAACACGTCGTCGTTGTCGAACGGGTTGCCTTCGAGTTCGCCGTAGAACGTCGCGCGGTCGGAGAGCACCGCGGCGGCGTAGTGCAACCCGGAGACGGCCGCGAGTTTCGCCTGCGCGTCGTCGTTGGCGTGCGCGCTGGCGCGGACCTCGGCCGACATCGACTCGGTGAACCGATACGCGACCAGCGACAGCACGACGATGACGATGAGCACGGCGAAGATGACGTACCCGCCGCGCGCGTCGCGTGAGTGAAGGTTCAGTCTCATTTCCCGCCTCCGCTCTTGCTGCTGCCTGTGGAACCGCCGGTACTCGGCGTTGTCGCGGCGGGCGTCGTCGCGGCGGGCGTTGTCGCGGCAGGCGTTGAAGCAGCGGGGGTCGTCGTGGTGGTGCCGGTCGTGGTTCCGGTGCCGTCGGTCGCGCCGTCGGTCGGGGCTTCGAGGTATGTCGGGGTGAACGTGCCGGGCGCCGAGCGGACCGGGATCACCTGCGTCAGCCGCTTTTCGACGAAATCATTCCGCCCGGTCGGGAAGCGCAGCACGAGCGTGACGCGGATGGCGCGGGGCGGGCCGAGCGGCGTCACGCCGTCCGGGCCGGGCACGGTGCCGTCCCACTCGGTCGTCCAGCTCGACCCGTCGGAGTACTCGAAGGACAGGTCCGAAACTTCCTCGGCGATGAGAACCGCGTCGGGCGATTCGAGGTCGGGTTCGATCGAGTTGCGGACGCCGTCGGCGGTGACCCACGGGCGCTCCTGGCGGTACAGTCCGCCGCCCGCCCCGAGCCAGTAGATGATCTGCCGCTGGTCGGCGCGGATCTGCGGGCCGGGGTTGCCGAACCGCCCGAACGCTTCCGGCACGCGGCCGGCGTAGACGACGAGTTGCTTCTCTTGCCCGACCACGCCGCCCTGGAACGAGAAGTCCGCGGCGACCGCGGTGGCGGTGTCGGTCGCGCCGGGCGTCGCGGCCGGATCGGTCGTCGCGGCCGGATCGGTCGTCGCCGCCGGCGTTGCGGGCGTTGTGGGCGTTGTGGGCGTTGTGGGCGTTGTGGGCGTTGTGGTCGCCGGGGCGGTCGTCGGTGTCGAGGTGCCGCCGGATGCGGCCGCGTTCCCGCCGGACTTCGGCGGGAGCGGCCCGAGCGTTCCGCTCAGGTCCAGTGTCATCTTGTTGAACACGCCGCGCGACAGGTTTTCGATATCGGTCGCTTCGCGGCTCACCTGCGTCTGGCGCACGGTCACCGACATGGCCGTGTACAGGGCCGTGAGCAGCATGACCGCGAGGACCGTCGCGAGCAGGAGTTCGAGCAGCGTGAACCCGGACCGGCGCCGGGCGCGACCTCCCCCAACCCCCTCGCCTACGAAGGGAGGGGTTGGGGAGGGGTTCTTCAACCGGGTTGCGAGCATCACGGCGTTACTCCATTCCGGTTGTGGCGGGTTCGGCGGGGTCCGGCGCGGGCGGGCGCTCGGCCTGCGCCGCCGAGCCGGTCTTGGTCGGGTCGAAGATCATCTGCGTCAGCACGACCTCGAACGGCCGCCCGCCCGCGTCGCGCGACACTTTGACGGTGACCGCGTACAGGTTCGGCGGTCCGCCCGTTGTCGGAGTCACCGTGTAGGTCCAGCCGGCGTCGTCGCCCTCGAACTGGCCCGTCGCCTCGCTGTCGAGCGCGACGGCGCCGGCCTCGACTTCGGCCATTTTGCTCTGGGCCAACCGGGTGCCGCGGACGGCCGCGCGGGACTGGGCACCCTGCCGTGAGCCGAGTTCCACCAGACTGTTGATCGCGGTCAGAGCGATTATCAAGATCGCGAGCGAGAGCAGGACTTCGACGAGCGACAGCCCCGGGCGGGGCGCGTGGCGAGTCATTTGCCGGTCTCCGGTGTGTTGGCCACGACACGGGCGGTCGCGGTCAATCCGCGAATTTGGACCCGGAGGACGGACTGGGAGTTGTCGCGGTCTTGCACGCGGACGGTCATTGCGTCGTCGAGGCACGACCCGGCGGGGAGCACGACCGCGACCGTCTGCCACCCCCCTTCGATGGCCGGCGCCACGGACGCGTCGGAGAGGATTTCAGCGTTCACGTGTTCCAACCCGTACTCGACGGCAGTCGAACCGCCGTCCGCGTGATCGGCGGCCGGTGCGGTGGCGAAGTCCGGGCCGTCCGGGGCACGGCGGATGCGGGTTTTGGTCTCGTCGATGGCGATCCGGTAGGGCCGGTTTTCGATCATCGCACGCCCGCGGGCGATGGCCAGTTCGCCCCGGATCGAATCGACCGCCGCCTGCGGCCGGGAGTCCCCGCGGAACACCGAGATGCTGGGCAGGAGGACGGCCGCCAGGAGGATCAGCACCGCCAGGACGAGCATCACTTCAATCAGCGTGAAGCCGCGGCGGCGGGTGGTGCGGGTGGTCACGGGAACCGTCCTTTCCAGAAAGCGGGTCACTGGACGCGGGACTTCACACCGGCCCCGTGCTGGCTGATCGAGGTGCCGTCCGGAGCGCGCGTGAAGACGATGATGTACGTCGTCCCGTCTTCTTTTTGCGTCGTCTGGAACTCGTACTGCTTGCCCCACGGGTCGAGGAGGCTATTGCTGCCGTCCGGCAGGAACGAGGTGGCCCAGCCCGGTTGCGCGAGCGCCTGCGGGTTGGGCGGCATCCGGTCTTCGTCCGCGACGCCCGGGTTCTGCGAACTCGTGATGTACGAGTCGATGGCCTTGGCGACGGTCGAGCACCCGGTGACCGCGGTGCCCTTCTTGGCCTCCATCAGCTGCTTCGGGACGTAGATCGCGGCGATCGTGGCCAGGATGACGAGGATCGCGACGACCACGAGCACTTCGATCAGGGTGAACGCTTCGCGGCGGGCCGGCGAGCGGCGTGTTGTGGTCAGCATCATGGTCGGCACCTCGTTCGATTGGAGTGGATGTTGGATTACGGACGACAACCAGTATATTCCGCGGGGCGGTTAGCGTGCAATGAGAGGCCGCCGGCCGTGGGGCGATTCGCGAAAATCGTCGCCCCGGCCCCGGCGCGTCAGTTCAGCGTCGTACTCAACTTGAACACCGGCATCAGCAGCGCCACCGCGATGCTGCCCACCACTACGGCCATGCACAGGAGCATGATCGGCTCCAGGAGTTTCACCATCAGTTCGAGGTTCCGGGTGGTCCGCTTGTCCAGCCCGTCGGCCACGTCCACGAGTACCTTTTCGAGCGTGTTGGCCTCCTCCGCGATCGTAATCATCTCGACGATGTCGGTCGGGAAGTGCCCGCTCTTGCGGAGCGGGTCGGCCAACTTCTGCCCGGCGGTGACGTTCTCCGCCGCCTGCTCGATGGCCGCCGACAGCACCCGGTTGCCGGTCGAATCCTTCGCGATCGTCAGCGACTTCAGCAGCGGGATGCCGTTGTGCAGCATCGTCCCCAGGATGCGGCAGAACCGCGACAGGGCCAGGCTCATGAACACCGGCCCGAATAGCGGGAGCCGGATCTTGAGGCGGTCCACGGTCAGCCGCCCGCGCGGGGTCGAAATCCAGTAGCGGAACAGCCCGAACGCGGTGGCCGCGAACCCGCCCAGCGCCCACCAGTAGTTTCGGATCAGTTGGCTGACCCAGAGCAGGGCGCTGGTGATGCCGGGCATTTCGCCCTTTTCCTTCAGCTTCTCGAAGATGGACTCGAATTTGGGCACGAAGAACACCATCAGCACGGTGACGACGACGAACCCGGCCCCGGCCAGGAACACCGGGTAGGCGAGCGAGCCGACCACCTTCGATTTCAGGTCTTCCTGCTGTTCGACGAAGGTGGCGATGCGCTTCAGGACGTCTTCGAGGAACCCGCCTTCTTGGCCGGCGCGGACCATGCTGACGCCGAGTTCGTTGAACACCTTCGGGTGCATCGCCAGCGCCTGCGCCAGCCCGGTGCCGTCGGCGACGCGGACGCGGACGTCGCGGAGGACGGACTTGAGCGTCTTGTTGGAACTCTGGCGCTCGAGCAGTTCGAGCGAGCGGAGGAGCGGCACGCCGGAGTGGAGTAAGTCCGCGAGTTGCGAGTAGAGGGTCGCGATCGCGCGGCCGCCGACGCGCCCGCCGAACAGCCCGCCGGCGCCGGCCGCCTGCGTCTTGGCGAGACCGATCTTGAGCGGGAACAGCCCGCGCCCGTCGAGGATCAGCGCCGCCTCGCGCTCGCTGTTGGCCGTGAGCGTCCCGGTGGACTTGGCCCCGGTTTTGGCGAGCGCTTCGTATGTAAAATCCGGCACGTGAGACCTCGGAAGATGCGCTCGCGGCACAAAGACTTGCCACAAGACAAAGCGCCGCAGATGACGCAGACGAACGCAGATTAAAGCCAGGAAATAGAGTTCTTCAAAACACTCTTTCTCTTATCTGCGTTCGTCTGCGTCATCTGCGGTTCTTCGCCTTTTTGCCTGATTAGTTAATGTCGCCGGCGGTCGTGCGGGTCACTTCGTCGATGGTGGTGGTGGCGTTGAGCACCTTGCGCCACCCGTCCTGGCGCAAGGTGACCATGCCGGCCTTCAGAGCCTCCAGGCGGATCACGCCGGCGTTCACACGCTGCACCACCAGTTCCTTCATCACGTCGTTGTTGATGAGCAACTCGTGGATGCCGGTGCGCCCGCGGTACCCGCTCTGGCGGCACGAGCGGCACCCCGTCCCCTTCCACAACTTGCCGTCGTTCGCGACGCCGGCGCCCATCATCTCCACCACGCCCTGCTGAATCGCAATGTCCGGCGCCGGCTTCAGCCCGCTCTTGCGCATCGGGAAGTCGAGCGGCATCGAGTCCGGGTCCGGGACGAACGTGGTCTTGCAGTCCGAGCAGATGGTCCGCACCAACCGCTGGGCCATCACGCCTTCGACCGTGCTTGAAACCAAGAACGGCTCCACGCCCATGTCGATCATTCGCGTGAACGCGCTCGGGGCGTCGTTGGTGTGCAACGTGCTGAACACCATGTGACCGGTGAGCGACGCCTGGATCGCCATCTCCGCGGTCTCCTTGTCGCGGATTTCGCCGACGAGGATCACGTCCGGGTCGTGCCGCAGGATCGAGCGCAGCGCGTGGCCGAACGTCATGCCGATCTTCGCGTGCGTCTGGATCTGGCTGATGCCGTCCTGGTTGTACTCGACCGGGTCTTCGACGGTGATGATCTTGGTGACTTCGTCCTTGATCTCGTTGAGCGCGGAGTACAGCGTGGTGGACTTGCCCGACCCGGTCGGGCCGGTGACCAGCACGATGCCGTGCGGCCGGTCGATGAGCTGCTTGAAGGTGCCGTAGATGTCGGGCAACATGCCGCACGACTTCAGGCTGAACGCCATGCGGCCCTTGTCGAGGAGCCGCATGACGATGCCTTCGCCGTGGATCATCGGGATGATCGACACGCGCACGTCGATCTCGCGGCCCTGCACCTTCATCTTGATGCGGCCGTCCTGCGGCAGGCGCTTCTCGGCGATGTTGAGCCGAGCCATAATCTTGATGCGGCTGACGATCGCCAGCGCGAACCGGTTGATCTCCGGCGGCAGGTTCTGAATCTGGAGCAACCCGTCGATCCGGTAGCGGATGCGGATGCCCTTCTCTTCGGTCTCGACGTGGATGTCCGACGCGCGCTCGTTGGCCGCTTCCACCAGAATCTGGTTCACCAGTTTGACGACGGACGCTTCTTGCGCGGCCTTCGCCATCTCGCTGTCGTCGGTCTCAAGCGCTTCGAGCAGTTCGATGTCGTCCTTGTCGTTCTTGGCCTCTTCCGCGAGCGCCGCGACGGTGTCGCCGCCGACCCCGAAGTACTGCTTGATGAGCCGGGTGATCTCGCGTGCCGGCGCGAGCACCGGCACGACGTGCAGGCCGGTGAGCGTTTGCAACTCGTCGATGGCGTACACGTCGAACGGGTCGCCGGTGGCGACGACGAGCGTGCCGTGGTGCTTGGCGACCGGCATCAGGTTTTTGCGGTGGACGAGCTTCTGCGGCATCGTCGCGAGTACGTCTTTCGGGATGGTGGCGTTCGACAGGTCGATGAGTTCGAGGCCGAACTGTTCGGCGAGGACGGGCAGCAGCGCGTCTTCGCGGACGAAGCCCTTGTCGATGAGCACCTGGTGGGGCGGGTAGTCGGGTGCGGCCTTGATCGCGTCGGCGGCGCGGCCGCGGTCGGCGTCGGAGAGGAGGCCGCGCGTCACGAGCGTTTGGATCAGTTGCATAATAGCCCCATACCTCCGCGCCGGATCGTTGCCGCGAGGAGTCAGATCGAAGGCGAGGCGAAGGTGATTCGAGAGTAACTGATTCTAGAGGAGAAGAAATGAGAACCTGCTGAATCCGGGCAAGCTGTAAGATCTTACGACCGGCGCATCCGGGCACTTCGGCTGGCGTGGCAAAGGCGACGCGTGGTGTGTACAGTGCGGGTGGGAGGAACAAACATGGAAGCGATTTACGCGGTCGGCTCGGATCGGGTGGCGATGCCGGTGTGGGTGACGGACTACGAGTCGTTCCGACGCTGGCTGCATTCGGCCGCGTTTCCGCAAGAGGGCAAGGTCTGCTTCATCAACGGCAGGGTGTGGGTGGACTTGAGTATGGAAGAGTTTTCGAGCCACAACGTCCTTCGCGCGGAAATCGGCGCGGTGCTTCACGTGCTGGTGAAGCAAACGAAGTTCGGTCGGTTCGTGCCCGAAGGGATGCGGTACGGACACCTCGGAACGGAACTGTCCACCGAACCGGACGGGATGGTCTTCTCGCACGAGGCGCTCCACGCGGGTTCGGTCCGGTTCGTCGGCGGCGAGACGGGGATGCAAACCGAATTGGTCGGCTCACCGGAAATCGTCATCGAGATCGTGAGCGAGAGTTCGGAAGCCAAGGACACCGAATGGACGATGTCGGCGTACTTCGATGCGGAGATCGCCGAATACTGGGTGTTCGACGTGCGCGACGAGGACGACTTGCGGTTCGACATCTTCAAGCGCGGGAAGAAGGAGTTCGTGGCAGTGAAGAAGCCCGGCGGGTGGGTGAAATCCGCGTTCCTCGGCAAATCGTTCCGGCTCACTCAGACCGAGGGCGATGACGGCAACCCCGACTTCACGCTTAACGTGCGCTGACGGATGCGGGCGATGGCGCGACAGCGAGTGAAGTTGAAGCGGAGGAGAACACATGCCGACGGTCATGTCCGCGAAACACGGGAAGGTTCAAATTCCGGGCTGGGTCGTGGACCTGCCGACGTTCCGGCGGTGGGTCCATTCCGGGGAACCGCAGGAGAAACTGAGGGCGCAATTCCTGAACGGCGAAGTGTGGGTGGACCTCGTCATGGAAGAAGCCTTCTCGCACAACTTCGTCAAGAACGCGGTGTATGCGGCGCTGATGCCGCTGACCGAAGGGCTGGGACTGTTCTTTTCGGACGGGATGCTGCTCACCAACGACGACGCGGGGATCGCCACCGAACCGGACGCGATGTTCATCTCCACCGAGGCACTCGAATCGGGCCGGGTCGAACTCGGGGCCGGGACCGATGTCGAGGCCAACGCGACGGAAGTCGTCGGCTCGCCCGATCTCGTTATCGAAATCGTGAGCCGCAGCACGGAGGAAAAGGACACCGAGTTGTTGATGTCCTAGTACCACGACGCCGGGATTAGCGAGTATTGGGTGATCGACGCGCGCGACCCGGACGACATCCGGTTCGACATCTTGAAGCGGAGTAAGAAGGAATACACTGCGGTGAAGAAGTCCGGCGGGTG
>CANLGS010000036.1 GCA_947490035.1 Gemmataceae bacterium | reverse complement strand
GTGCGGCCCGCCGAAGTTCACAAGCAACCCGCGTTCGATCCGGGAACAGCGGAGGTAACCGAGCGGTTGGGCGACGTGTTCGTCCGCGGTGTGCCGCACCGCTTTTAGTTCCACGATCAGCATGTTCTCAACGAACAGGTCCGCGAGGAACTCGCCGAGAACGGTTCCGTCTTCGTCCCGAACGGCCAACGGGTGTTCGGGAATGACGCGAACGCCCTGCTTCCGGAGCCGGTGAACCATTGCGTTCCGATACACCTTTTCCAGGTGACCGTTGCGGAGAAACGTGTGAATGGCGTACCCGGTTTCGCGAACGATGTCGCACAACTCAAACACAGTGTCCCACGTCTTCATCTCAATTCTCCTGTTTTCTGAACTCTGTCCTCTTCTTTTTTTTGGTTCCCTTTTGTGCCCTTTGTGCTTTTTTGTGGCTAATCTGCCTTCTCTTATCTGACGGTGACGAAGTCGTTGTGGTTGATGAGCGCCTGCACCACCTGCAACCTCGCGCGCTTCGTCCGATCCGGTTCCTTCACGTCCTTCAGCGCGGTGCGCAACTCCGCGAGCGCCTCAACACACGTTGCGAGTTCGTCCTTCGTGGGCGAGGTGCCGAGTACCGTCTCGAACGCGGCGGTCACGAACTTTTGGTCGTCCACGGCGCCCAACTTCGCGTGCAACTTGTCGTTGATCTTCGCGCCACTCGTTTGCGCGAGTTTGCTGTTCCACAACGCGAGCGCCTGCTGCGGCACGATGCTCTCGCTGCGCCGGTAGCACTCCAGCACGTTCGCGTTGTCGAAGATGTCGAGCAACTTGTTGTGGTCGTTATGTGAGTGGAAGAAGTACATCGACCGCCGGCGCGACGCCTCTTGTTGCGCCGCCAGCACCGGCGGGCCGCTTGTCGTGGTGTCGAGTTCGCCCGCGAGGTGGAGCAGGCTGTCGCGGATCGCGTTGGCGTCCAGGCGCGTCGGGTTCATCCGCCACAGGTACTTGTTCTCTGGGTCGATCTTCGCGCTCGCCTCGGCGTTCGCGCTGGAGGAAGAAAGGCGGTACGTGTTGCTCGTCACCATCAGCTTGTGCAGGTGTTTGAAACTCCACGGTTTCACATCACCCCCTCCCTTACGGTCGGGGTTCACCAGCTCGACCGCCAACCAGTCCAACAGCTCCGGGTGACTCGGCGGCGAACCCTTGCGGCCGAACTCGAACACGTTCGCGACGAGCGGCTTGCCGAAGTGACGCAGCCACAGATGGTTCACCGCGACGCGGGCCGTCAGCGGGTTCTTCGGGTCGGCAATCCAGTTCGCCAGCGCGGTGCGGCGGCCGGTACTCATCTCCGGGAACGGGCGTGCCTTCGACTGCGCGCTCTCCACGTTCGACTCGGCCGACTTCACCGAGCCGCGGAGGGTAAGCGGGGCCTTCGCCGGGTCCGCGTAAGCGGCTTCGAGGGCTGTGATTTCGGCCGATGCTGCCGCGACCGCCCTGTGGTGTGGGGCGAGCAGGGTGAACCGCGTGATCGCGCCGCGCGCCGCGTGCGTGGTCTCGGCCTTCTCGAAGGTCTCCTGCGCGGCGAACAGCTTCGCCTCAATCGCCTGGCGGTACGTCAGCGCGATCTCGCCGCGCAGGAGCGGCTGGTACGCTTCCAGTGGGAGCTTCACCGGCGTGATCGTCAAGCCGTCGGCCGCGAGGAACTTCGGCAGCCCCGGCAGCACGGTGCGGTCCTTGTCGGCGTTGCGCTCGTCGCCGCGAACGTGGAACGGCGTCTTCGCGTCGAGGTTGCAGTCGAAGGCTCGCGGGATGCCGGCTTTGGTCACGTCCAGTTCGCCCGCGACGAGGTCGGTGCGCACCTGATACGGCTCGAAGATCGCGCGGAACTGGTAGTAGTCGGTTTGCTTGATCGGGTCATACTTGTGGTCGTGGCACTTGCAGCAGTTGAACGTGAGGCCGAGGAAGCCTTTGCCCGAATGCTCGACGACTTCATCAAGCCACGACGTGCGGTTGAACAGGAAGTACGACCGCGCGAGGTAGCCGGTGGCGCGGAACTTCTTCGCGTCGGTGGGGTAGAGTTCATCCGCCGCGAGCATCTGCCGGATCATCTCGTCGTAGCCGAGATCGGCGTTGAAGCTCTCGACGGTCCAGTCGCGCCAGTGCCAGATGTGCCGCTGGCTGTTGCGGAGTTCGGCGCCCAAACCCCACCAGTCGGAGTAGCGCCAGATGTCGAGGAAGTGCCGGCCCCAGCGCTCGCCGTATTGCGGTGACGCGAGCAACGCATCCACGACCTTCTCGTAAGCGTCGGGCGCGGCGTCCTTCGCGAACGCTTCGGTCTGCTCCGCGGTGGGCGGCAACCCGATGAGGTCGAGGTAGACGCGGCGGAGCAGCACGCGATTGTCGGCCGCGCTCACAGGAGTAAGCCCCTTCTCCTTCCACTTCGCCTGAACGAAGTGGTCGATGGGGTTCTCGTTAGCCGCGAGCCGCAGGCGAGCGTCTTTTGCCGGCGCCCGAAACGACCAGTGGTCGCGCGGGTCTGGTTCGGGCGCGTCGTCGGCGGGCACCTTCCCGCCCTGTTCGACCCAGGCTCGCAGTTTCGCGACCTGTTCCGGCTTGAGCGCGTGCCCTTCGGGCGGCATCCGCTGCGCTTCGTTTTCAGCGGACACGCGGAGGATGAGTTCGCTGTTATCGGGCTTGCCGGGCACGATCACCGCGCCCTTCAGAAGGTTCGCCCCGCTATCGACGCGGAGTTTCGCCTTCTGCGCGAGCGCCCCGTGGCAGGCGTAGCACCGCTCCTGGAGGACCGGCTTCACGTCCTTGCGGTAATCGACCGGGTCCGCGGCGCGGGCGGCCGCGGGCAGGAGCGCGACGAAGGCGAGAGCGAGGAGCCGCATGGGGAGGGTTCCGGCGGATGCGAGCGACGGCAGGCGGGATGGAATCAGGGTAAGGGATTCGCGGCACGGGTGCAAGAAGTCAGCAATTCGGCTGTCGAACTCCTTCCGCGCGGCCGGAACAAACGATGTCACTTGCATTGCCGTATCCGCGCCGGCGTGGTCAAATGCTCGCTGTCACACCCGCGTAAACGGTCGCGAACATTTCTGGAGTAACTGAATGCCTGTTGTCCCGTGCCCCCACTGTTCCAACTCCGTGTCACTTCCCGACCCGTGGACCGGTTCGTCTTACACTTGCCCGCACTGCCGGCGTGTGGTGGCGACCTCTGCGCCCCCGCCTCCTCCCCCACCGGAACCGGAAGAGGATTTCGCCACCGACCCCGACCCGGCCCCGCGTCGCCGCCGCCCGTCCAGCAGTCCAGTGGGCGATTTCCTCACGTTCCGGCTGATGATTACGCCGATCATCATCCAAATCGTGTTCTGGATCGGCGTCGTGCTGTGCGTCGGTTCGGGTCTTCTCCAGATTACCGCAAGTTTCGGCGTGCAGGCCGCGGTCCGCGCGGACGCGCGCGACGACCGCGCGCCAGGTAACGCCGAGAAGCAGAAAGCCAAGGACGCCGCGAACACCTTTTCGGCTCTCACATTCGCGAGCGGCGTCCTCACCATGATCGTCGGACCGCTCGTGATCCGCATTCTGTGCGAACTGGACATCATCCTGTTCAAGATTCACGACGAGTTGAAGACCGCGAACGACCGCCAGCGGTACCGCACGTGAACTCCGCCGGTGGGGTTCTCTTCACCCCGTGAGGGGTGACATTTCTCAGCCCAGGGCAACGCCCTGGGTAGGGTAGGCGCTTGCATCCCTCTTCACGCATCACGGATGAACACTATTGGAGGGGCAAAATCCCCTGATTTCCGAGGGCTGGACTGTCGCTCACAGGATTGACTTTACCGGAAGTCCAACCGCCGTGAATGCCTCCTCACTCGAAATCGCTATAGGATCAGCACTTATGACCTCTTTTGAGCGTGAAGAGGGATGGGTAGGCGCTTGCGAAGCCGCGAGCGGCTTCCCCGAGATTGAATTGACTCCCGCTTCGCGCCAGACTATCTTCTACCTGCGAGAATGTCGTTCTCGCGCTGCCCTCCCCGCTGCCGCCCGCCCGACCTGCACACTGACCCCTGCCCCAATAACTCACGCCCTTTGCCCGACAGGAGTCCTGCCGATGAATCTGTTGTCTCGTTGCATTGGCTCGCCGCTGAACCGCCGGAACTTCCTGCACGTCGGGGCCATCGGTGCCCTCGGCCTCACGCTCGATCAGTACATGCGCCTGCAAGCCGCGGAACCGGCCGGCAAGAAGAAGCCGAAGGCCGAAGCGTGCATCCACATCTTCCTGCCGGGCGGACAGGCCCACCAAGAAAGCTGGGATCCGAAGCCGTTCGCGCCGGTCGAGTACCGGGGTCAAATGGGCACCGTGAAGACCAAGATCGAAGGCGAAGTCTTCAACGAATGCCTCGTGAAGACCGCCGCCATCGCGAACGAGATCACCGTCTGTCGCGCGATGACCCACGGCGAAGCCGCCCACGAGCGCGGCACGCACAACATGTTCACCGGCTACCGGCCCTCGCCGGCGCTGAAGTTCCCCAGCATCGGCAGCGTCGTCAGCCACGAACTCGGCGTGCGGAACAACCTGCCGCCTTACGTCGCGGTGCCGACCATGCCGGCCCAGGACGCGGGCAGCGGTTACCTCTCGTCGTCCTTCGCGCCGTTCAGCCTCGGCAGCGACCCGGCCAACGGCGGCTTCAAGGTGCAAGACCTCGCGCTGCCCGGCAGCGTCACCCCGGAGCGGTTCGCCAGCCGCCGCACCATGCTCGACGCGGTGAACGGTCACTTCGCCGGTAAGGAGAAGTCCGACAACCTCGACGCGATGGACACGTTCTACCAGCGCGCCTACGGCCTCATCAGCAGCGAGAAGGCGCGCGAAGCGTTCGACATCAACAAGGAAGACGCGAAGGTTCGCGACGAGTACGGCCGCAACACCGCCGGTCAGCGGATGCTGATGGCGCGCCGCCTGGTCGAGGGCGGCGTGCGGTTCGTCACCATGACCTACGGCGGGTGGGACTTGCACGGCAACATCGCGCCGGGCACGAAGAACCAACTCCCGCAGTTCGACCAGGCGTTCGCGACACTCGTCACCGACCTGAAGCAGCGCGGGATGCTCGACAGCACGCTCATCATGGTGTCGAGCGAGTTCGGCCGCACGCCGAAGATCAACGCGACCGCCGGCCGCGACCACTGGCCGAAGGTGTTTTCGGTCGTGCTGGCCGGCGGCGGCATCAAGAAGGGCTTCATCTACGGCAAGTCCGACGCGACCGCGAGCGAGCCGGACGAGGACGGCCTGACGGTGGAAGACCTGGCGCACACGGTCTACGACTGCCTCGGCATCGACGCGGACAAGAAGCTGATGTCGCCCGGCGACCGGCCCATCGACATCGTCCGCGAAGGCAAAACGCGCAAGGAACTGCTGTCGTAGTTTGTCTTTTCTTCTCCCTCTCCCCTTGCGGGAGAGGGCAAAACCAAAATACCGCCCGCGACTCCGAGGCTCACACCGATGCGGCGTTCGACCCCCTTCGCGTTCGCTCTCTGCGCCCTCTGCGCCCTCTGCGGCTCTGTTTCTGCCGCTTCCCCGTCCCTGGGAAGCATCCAACCGCGAGGCGCGCAGTGCGGCACCGACGCTACCCTCACGTTCTCCGGGGCGCGACTCGCCGACGCGCAGGAAGTCCTCGTCTACTACCCCGGTATCGCGGTCAAGAAACTCGAAGTCGTCAACGACGTGTCGCTGAAGGTCACCGTGACCATTGCGCCGGATTGTCGCCTCGGCGAACACGCCTTCCGCGTTCGCACCGCGACCGGCATCTCGGAAGTGCGTACCTTCTGGGTCGGCGCGCTTCCTGTCGTGGAGGAAGTCGAGCCGAACAGCGACTTCGACAAGCCGCAACCGATTGCGCTGAACGTGACCGTTCACGGCGTCGTGACGGCCGAAGACCAGGACTACTTCGTCGTCGAATGCAAGAAGGGCCAGCGCCTGTCGGTCGAAGTCGAAGCGATGCGGCTCGGCGTCACGTTCTTCGACCCCTACGTCGCGATCCTCGACGCCAAGCGGTTTGAACTCGCGACCGGCGACGACTCCCCGCTGACCGGGCAGGACGGCGGCTGTTCCATCGTCGTCCCGGCCGACGGCAAGTACATCGTTCAGATTCGCGAGAGCGCCTACGGCGGCAACGGCGCGTGCCAGTACCGGCTCCACATCGGCAACTTCCCGCGCCCGACCGCGGTGGTTCCCGCCGGCGGCAAGCCGGGCGAGGAGTTGGAAGTCACTTTCCTCGGCGACCCGGCCGGCCCAATCAAGCAAAAGATCAAAGTCCCGGCCGACAACGGGAACGGTCAGTGGCGGCTGCACTGCCAGACGGCCGAAGGCATCAGCGCAACGGGATTCAAGTTCCGCGTGGTGGACCTGCCCAACGCGCTCGAAACGCCGAACAACGGCACGCCGGCGACCGCCAGCCCCGGAAACGCGCCGGGCGCCTTTAATGGCGTGATCGGCGCGGCCAACGAAACCGACTACTTCAAGTTCAGCGCGAAGAAGGGTCAAGTCTTTGATGCGAGGTGTTACGCCCGCGCGCTCGGTTCGCCGCTGGACCCGGTGCTGTACCTCGGCAACGCGGCCGGGGCCGCGACCACCGGCAACGACGACAGCGGCGGCCCGGATAGCTACTTCCGGTTCACGGTCCCCGCCGACGGCGACTACACGCTCTGGGTCCACGACCACTTGAAGAAGGGCGGCGCGGACTACTTCTACCGCGTCGAACTCACGCTCGTCGCGGCCTCGATCACGACGACAATTCCGAAGGTAGACGGCAACAACCCAGCTAACCAGGACCGACAAACGATCACGGTGCCGAAAGGCGGGCGGTACGCGTCGCTCCTGATCGCGAACCGCGCCGAAGTCGGCGGACCGCTGAACGTCGGCATCGAGAAGTTGCCCCCCGGCGTGACGCTCACCGCGGAGCAGATGGAAGCCGGGTTGAATGTCATCCCAGTCGTCTTCGACGCGAAGGCGGACGCGCCGACCGCGGGGCACCTCACCGCGATCACCGCGACCCACGCCGACCCCGCCGTAAAGGTGCCATACCGCACCGCGTTCGACGCTGCGTTCGTCGTCGGGCAACCGGGGCAGACCGTGTACACGCGGCACGCCATCGACCGCACCGCCATCGCGGTGGGCGATGCGGCGCCGTACTCGATCGAAGTGATCGAACCGAAGGTGCCGCTCGTGCAGAACGGCGCGTACAACCTGCGGATCGTCGCGAAGCGGGCGGAGGGCTTCAAGGGTGCCATCACGGTGTCGCCGCTGTGGACCCCGCCGGGGTTGAGCATCCAGAGTTCCGCGGTCATCCCCGAAGGCGCGACCGAGTGCGTGCTGCCGATGAACGCGGCGGCCGGTGCCGCGGCGCGCAAGTGGAAGACGGCCGTCACCGCCGTGGGCGACGCCGGCAAAGGCCCGGTGTGGACGAGCAGTCAACTGTTCACGCTCGAAGTGGTCGCGCCGCTGGTCACGATCACGATGGAACGCCCGGCCGTCGAGCAGGGCGCGCAGACGCAACTGTTCTGCAAGGTCGTGGTGGCGACGCCGTTCGAGGGCAAGGCGAAGGTGACGATCTACGGCCTGCCCGCGAAGGTCACGACGCAGGTCGTGGAGGTGACGAAGGACACGAAGGAGATCGCGTTCCCGATCGTCGCGGACAAGACCAGCCCGGTCGGTCAGCACAACATCTTCGCGCAGGTGGTGATTGATCGCGGCGGCGAACTCATCACGGGCAGCACGGGCACCACGCAGTTGCGCATCGACGTGCCGCTGCCGCCGAAGGTCGCGGTGGTGCCGCCGACGCCGAACCCGATGACGCCGGTCACGCCGATGCCGCCGATGCCCACGACCCCACCGAAGCGCCTGACCCGACTCGAACAGCTCCGCCTCGAAGCCGAGGAACGCGAGAAGGCCGCGGCCGGCGGAACGCAACCGGCGCCCAAGAAGGAAGAGCCGCCGAAGAAGCCGTGATATGATGGGAGCAGTTGCCCGTTCGACACGGAGGACGCCATGAGCGAAGCCGCCGAGAAACTGAAGCCGCTGCTGGCCGCGCTCACCGCCGACGAGCGCGCGGAGGTGGCCGACTACCTGCACGAACTCGACGACGGCGATAGCGACGACGAAACGCTCACGCCGGAGGAGTGGGAGGCAGCTTGGGTCGAGGAAATCAACCGCCGTATCGCGGACGGGCGCAGCGGTAAGACAGTCGCGATGCCCGCCGATGAGTTCATGCAGCGGATGAAGGAGAAGTACGGGTGAACCCCGTCGCCATAGACCCGGACGCGCGGGACGAGATCGACAACGCCCTCGCGGTGTCGCGCAACGCCGCCCGGCTCCGCACGGCCCTTGCCGCCGCGCTTGCGCGAATCCAGGCCAACCCGCAGATCGGAGTAGCGATCAGCGGAACGCAAGGGCGACAGTACGCGTTCGTCCGGCCCCGCTTGCCGTACTCGATCGTTTACGTGGAAGAAACGAACCGGATCCGCGTTGTCGCGTTCCCGCACCACAAGCGGCGACCGGGATACTGGCGGAACCGACTGCCGAAGCCGTAACACGCGGAGGACGCCATGAGCGAAGCCGCCGAGAAACTGAAGACCGCGCTGTTGGAGTTGCCGCTCGCGGAGCGGTTAGAGGTGATGGACGCGCTCGCGGCGTCACTCCCCGCACCGGCGAACGAGTTTGCCGAAGAGGCGCCGGAGTTCGACGCGGAACTCGACCGCCGCCGGGCCGAACACGAGAGCGGTGCCGACCCTGGGATGCTTGCGTCGGACTTCTTCCGCGAGTTGCGGGAGAAGCGGCAATGAAGCCGGCCCGCCTCCATTCGCTGGCGCGGGCGGAAATCCGCGCGGCAGTCGCGTTCTATAACGACGCACGCGATGGTTTGGGCGACGAGTTTTCGGACGCGGTCGAAGAAGCAATCGCCCGCATCGAGCGCCAGCCGGTTCGCCGCACCGAAACGGCTACCGCAAGCGCCGCGTGAGCAACCGGTTCCCGCATGTGATTTTCTACTACGAGTACGACGATCACGTTTGGGTTGCGGCCGTGTACCACAGCAGCCGCGAACCCGACGCCTGGATGGACCGAACGCCCGAAAACGGCGAATCCCACTGACGACCCACCGCACGAGGCTTCACGATATGCGCCTTCGCTACCTGCTCTCGCTCTGTGCCCTCTGCGCTCTCGGCGGTAACTCGTTCGCGCAAACGATCGCCGTCTATCCGCCGGACATCAACCTCGAAACGAGCCGCGACCGGCAGTCGTTCGTGGTGCAACTCACGCAGGCCGACGGCATCACCCGCGACGTGACCGCACAGGCGCAGGTCACGTTCGCCAACCCTGCCCTTGTGAAACTCGACAAGTTCTACGTGCTGCCGGTCGCGGACGGCGTCACCGAGATGAACGTGACCTTCAACGGCCAGGCCGTGAAGGTGCCGGTGAAGGTCGTGGGCGCGAAGGTGGATCGCGCGATCTCCTTCAAGCAGGACGTGATGCCGGTGTTCCTGCGCGCCGGGTGCAACGTCGGCGGCTGCCACGGGGCCGCTCGCGGTAAGGACGGGTTCCGCTTGTCGCTGTTCGGGTTCGACCCCGAAGGCGACCACTACCGCTTAACGCGCGAGATGAACGGTCGGCGCATCAACCTCGCACTGCCCGCCGAAAGCACGCTCATCGAGAAGGCGACCGGCAAGGTCGCGCACACCGGCGGCGCGAAGATCAAGGACGGCGACGAGTACCACCAGGCGCTCATGCGCTGGCTCGAAGCCGACGCCCCGATGGACGCCGCGACGGTCGCACTCCCCGTCAGCATGGAAGTGTTCCCGCCGAGCGCGGTGCTTGATGGCAAGGGCGAGAAGCAGCGCATCGTGGTGCGGGCGAAGTACACCGACGGCACCGACCGCGACGTGACCTCGCTCGCGCTGTTCCTCAGCAACAACGACAACGCCGCGAAGATCGCGGCGGAAGACGGATCGGTAACCGCCGGCGAACGCGGCGAAGCGTTCGTCATGGCCCGGTTCCACACGTTCACCATCGGCGTGCCGTTCATCACGCTGCCCAAAGACCTCAAGTTCGCGTGGCCCGCGACCGCCGAAACGAACTACATCGACACAGGCATCAACAACAAGCTGAAGAAGCTCCGCATCGAGCCATCGGGCGTCTGCGACGACGCGACCTTCGTGCGCCGCGTGTACCTCGACATCATCGGCGTGCTGCCCACGCCCGAAGAATACGCACGCTTCATGGTGTCCACGCTGCCGACCAAGCGCGAGCATCTCGTGGACGAACTGCTCGACCGCAAGGAGTTCGCGGAGCTGTGGGTGCTGAAGTGGGCCGAGTTGCTCCAGATCCGTTCGAGCAATCAGGTGTCGTACAAGGCGATGCTTCTCTATTACGGGTGGCTGCAAGAGAAGATCGCGAACAACGTGCCCACCGACGTGTGGGTGAAGGAACTGCTCGGCGCCAACGGCGGCACGTTCAAGAACCCGCCGACCAACTACTACCAGCTCGAAACCGACGTGCTGAAGGTAACAGAGAACGTCGCCCAGGTGTTCATGGGAATGCGCATCCAGTGCGCGCAGTGCCACAACCACCCGTTCGACCGCTGGACGCAAGATGATTACTACGGCTTCGCGAGCTTCTTCACGCAGATCGGTCGGAAAGGCACGGACGACGCGCGTGAACTTGTCGTGTTCAACTCGGGCGGCGGGGAAGTGAACCACCCGGTGCGCAACCGCCCGCTGCCCGCGAAGTTCCTCGGCGGTACCGCGCCCGCGGACGTGGCCGGCAAAGACCGCCGCACGGTGGTCGCGAACTGGCTCGCGAGCGCCGACAACCCGTACTTCGCGAAGAACCTGTCGAACATGGTGTGGGGCCACTTCTTCGGCCAGGGCATCATCAACGAGATGGACGACGTGCGCATCTCCAACCCCGCGTCGAATCAAGAACTGCTCGACGAGTTGGGCAAGAAGTTCACCGGCTACAAGTACGACTTCAAGAAGCTGGTTCGCGACATCTGCACGTCGCAGACGTACCAGCGATCTACGCAACCCACCAAGACCAACGAGAGCGATATGCGGAACTTCGCGCGCGGCCCGATCCGCCGCATCCGCGCGGAGACGATGCTCGATGTCATCACGCAGGTGACAGACACGAAGAACAAGTTCCAGGGCCTGCCGCTGGGCGCGCGAGCGGTGCAGATCGCCGACGGCGGCGTGAGCACGTACTTCCTGACGACCTTCGGCCGGCCCACCCGCGACACCGTCTGCTCGTGCGAGGTCAGGCTCGAACCGACGCTGTCGCAGAGCCTCCACCTGCTGAACGGCACCACCGTGGAACCGAAGATCGCGGCCGGGAATTTGGTGGGTAAGATGCTTCAGGAGAAGAAGACGCCGGCGCAGGTCGTCGAGCAGATTTACGTCCGCTGCCTGACGCGCTCCCCGAAGCCGGAGGAACTGAAGGCGCTGCTCGCGCTGGTGGACGCGTCGAAGGACAAGAAGCAGGCGCTCGAAGACGTGTTCTGGGCGGTGATGAACTCGCGCGAGTTCATGTTCAACCACTGACCGGCGAACCCCGCCCGCAAGGGCGGGGGTGGCGTTCGCGGTGACCAATGACCAACACCCACCGCCCTTGCGGGCGGGGTTCGCCGGGAAGCGGAATTTCCATGCTCGAACGCAACCTTGATCGCCGGACCATCCTGAAGGCCGCTGCCGCGGCGGTGGCAGCGGGTGCGGCCGGTTGCGGCCCTATCCTCCCGACGGGGGGCGCCCCGGAACCCCTCACTCCGGACGAGCCGCCGAAGAAGGGCGAAGACAGGCCGAAGATCGCCCTCGTCGGGTGCGGCGGCATGGGCCGTGGCGACGCCGCCAACGCCCAGCGGTTCGGCACCGTCGTCGCCGTCTGCGACGTGGACGCGGGCCGCGTCGCGGAGGCGTCCAAGCAGTTCGGCGGCGCGAAAGTGTACGCCGACTTCCGCAAACTGCTGGACGCCGAGAAGGACGTGGCGGTCGTCATCAACGGCACCCCCGACCACTGGCACACGCTGGTGAACCTGGCCGCGCTGAAGGCCGGCAAGGACGTGTACAGCGAGAAGCCGCTGACGCTCACCATCGACGAGGGCAAGCGGGTCGTCGCGGCCGTGAAGGAATACAAGCGCGTGCTGCAAACGGGCAGCCAGCAGCGGAGCGACGCCAAGTTCCGGCTGGCGTGCGAGGTCGTCCGCAACGGCCGGCTCGGGAAGCTCACGACCGTGACGACGGTGCTGCCGCAGGGGCTGAACGCGGGGCCGTTCAAGCCGGCCCCGGTGCCGAAGGGACTCGACTGGGACGCGTGGCAGGGGCCGACCGCGGAGGCCGAGTACGTGCCCGAGCGCGGCCACTTCAGCTTCCGCTACTGGACCGAGTACAGCGGCGGCACGCTGACCGACTGGGGCGCCCACCACAACGACATCGCGCTGTGGGGCATCGGGTCGGAGAGCGGCCCGGAGAGCGTCGAGGGGAAGTTGCTCCTGAAGCCGGTCCCCGGCGGGTACACGGCGCCGGCCGCCTACGAGGCCACGTTCGTCTACGCGAACGGCGTGGTCCACAAGTGCGTCAGCACGACGGCGAGCACCATCACCGGCGCCGCGGCGAAGGGCCAGCCCGGCGAGATGCCGCACGGCGTCAAGTTCGAGGGCGCCGACGGCTGGCTGTTCGTCACCCGCGGCAAGATCGAGGCGAGCAAGCCCGAGATCCTCAACGACAAGTTCGGCGACAAGGACGTGCGGCTGCCGGTGAGCAACGACCACATGGGGAACTTCTTCGAGGCGGTGAAGTCGCGGAAGCAGCCGATCTGCGATGCGGAGGTCGGGCACCGGTCGGCGAGCGTGTGCCACCTGGCCGGGATCGCCGTCCGGCTCGGCCGCAAGCTGAAGTGGGACGCCGCGAAGGAGGAGTTCGTCGGCGACAAGGAGGCGAACGCCCTGGTCGCCCGCGCGCAGC
>CANLGS010000035.1 GCA_947490035.1 Gemmataceae bacterium | reverse complement strand
TGTGCCACAAGAGCAAAGAAGCACAAAGTAAGTGCCATTGAGCGGGACGCCCGCGCTCCGCGGAAACGAACGAACCCCGCCCGAAAGGGCGGGGTTCGGCGAGTCGCTTGTTACGGCTTCGGCGGCGGGTTGCCGCCTGGGTTGCCGCCCGGACCACCAGGGGCACCGCCCGGTCCGCCAGGGCCGCCCGGCCCGCGACCGCCGCGGTCCTTCATCTCCTTGAACGCCTTCTTCTGGTCGTCGGTCAGCATCTTCTCGATCTTCGCGTCCACGTCCTTCTGCATCGCGTCGAGTTCCTTCTTCTGCGCGTCGGTGAGCTTCAACTGCTCCTGCACGAACGGCGCGAGGATCTGACCGGGCGCGGGCATCCCGAAGCCGCCGCCCTTGCCGCCCGGCCCGCCGGGGAACCCGCCCTTACCGCCGGGTTGCCCGCCCTTGCCGGGTTCGCCCTTGCCGCCCTTGCCGCCTTCGGGGGGTTGGGCCGAGGTGAACGACACCGTCGCGAGGACGCCCGCGACGAGCAAGCCCGCTGCCAGTACGCGCATTGCGCTACTCCTGTGTGGTGGAACCGCCGTCGCGGTAATAAACGGCGGCCGGTCGCTTCCGAGACGCGCCGCGCGGATTTTCTTCGCGCGGACGCCGCGCGCGACCGGCCGTAGCATGTCGTGTATGCTGATCCTGCTTCTGTTCGTCGGCGCGGTCGCGTGGGTCGGGCACGCGTGCATCTGGACCGCGACGCTGAACCACCTCTACGGCCGCGCGCTCCCGAAGGGGTTGCTGAAGCTGTGGCGGTTCGTCACCGCCCCGGCCATCCTCGCGTTCCCGCTGTTGTTCTGGTTCGCCCCGATGCGATCCTTCGTGGACGTGAGCGCATGGGAAGAGCCGTCCCGTTGGGAGCGCGGTGCGGGCCTTTATGTCGTGGTGTGCTGGCACTTCGCGCTGGTGTTCGTGTACGTCACGTTCCGGCGCGCGCTGCGGAAGCGGCCCGCGTGCCTCGTCAGCGAACGGACTCGCACGCTCGACCTGTGGGCCGAACTCGGCACGGAGTTGCGAGGCGACGGCAAGGGCCGCGCGGCGACGCGTGTGCCCGGCAACTGCGCGTTCAAGTTCGACATCACCGACCTCACGCTCGCGCTGCCGAACCTGCCGCCCGCGTGGGATGGACTCACGATTCTCCTGGTGAGCGATCTGCACTTTCACGGCACGCCAGCGCGCGCGTACTTCGAGCACATCATCGACGAACTCACGGCGGGACCGACGCCCGATCTCGTGTGCCTCGCGGGTGACTTCGTCGATACCGACACGCACCACGAGTGGATTCGGCCGCTGCTCGGAAGACTTCACGCGAACGAAGCGCGGCTCGCGATCCTCGGCAATCACGACAAGTATCACGACCCCGATCGTGTTCGCGCCGAACTCACCGCCACCGGTTACACGGTCCTCAGTAACGGCTGGCGCGAGATCACCGTGCGCGGGGTGACGTGCGTCGCGGTCGGGCACGAGGGGCCGTGGTTCCCCGGAACGCCGGACCTGAGTGCCGCGCCGACGGGCACCTTCCGGCTGTGCCTCAGCCACACGCCGGACAACTTCTATTGGGGCATCGCACATCAAGTCAACTTGATGCTGTGCGGGCACGTCCACGGCGGCGGGATTCGCGTCCCGCTGATCGGCTCCATCTTCGTGCCGAGCATCTACGGCCGGCGGTTCGATTACGGCGTGTTCGAGAAAGACGGCAGCGCGATGGTCGTGAACCGCGGCGTGAGCGGCAAGGAGCCGCTGCGAATCCGCTGCAACCCGCAGGCGGTTCGCGTTAGACTTGTTGTAGGACAGGCCGCTGGCCTGTCGTGAATGTCTTGTTGTAGGACAGGCCGCTGGCCTGTCGTGAATGTCTGCGAACCAAGAACGACAGGCCAGCGGCCTGTCGTACAAACCGGCCGAACCATGCGAATCGCGTTCACGCTCGTGCTCCTGTCGGTCGCGGCGGCGGCGGTGCCGGCCGCGGACCCGCCCGTGCCGCCGATGCCGCCGGCCGCGCCGGTGGGACCGCCCACCGACGCCGCGCTTGACGCGCTCATCGCGGACGCGATCGGGCGGAACCCGAAGGCGGCGGACGCGGCCGTGCGGAAGCTGATCGACCTCGGCCCGGCGGCGGTGCCGGCACTCGCGCAGGGGCTGTGGGCGGACTCGGACACGCGGCGCATGTGCATCGCGCTGCTCGGCGCGATCGGCCCGGACGCGCGCTCCGCGGCGCCGTCGCTCGTGCGGTTGCTCACGAGCGACGACCTCGAAGTGCGCGGCTCCGCGGCCCGCTCGCTCGGTTTGCTCGGCACGCCCGCCGCGATCCCGGCACTCGCGAAACTGCTCGACGACAAGTTCCCCGCGGTGCGGCTCACGGCCGCCGAAGCGCTCATCAACCTCGGCGCGAGCGCCGAAACCGTGCTGCCGATGCTCGCGAAGGCGCTCAAGTCGGACCGGCAGGAAGAGGGCTACACCGCGGCGCGGCTGCTCGGCCTGCTCGGGCCGGAGGCCGCGGGCGCGGTGCCCGCGATCAACAACGCCCTGACCGGTGCCGACCCGCTCCTCGTGGCGCGACTGGCCGACGCGCTAGGCCGCGTCGGGCCGGGCGCGAAGGACGCCGTGCCCGCGCTCAAGAAGCGCGTGGTGGAGGACGCGAACCCCGGACCCTACCGCGTTCAGGTGGCCCTCGCGGCGTGGCGCGTCGCACGCGACCCGGACGCCGCGAAGTACCTTCGCGATTCGCTCCCCAAGACCCAGGGGCGCGGCCTGGCGCACGCCCCGCTCTGGCGCATCGACCAGTCGAAGGACACGCTGGACGAACTCGCCAAGCAGTTAAAGTCGCAAGAGCCGTCCGACGTGATCGCGGCGGCCGAGGTGCTCGGGCCGAAGGCGAAGGACGCGGGTCCGGCGCTCGTCAAACTCATCCGGCCCGACCTCGACCCCGCGAAACTCCTCGCCGTGATTACCGTGCTCGGAGACGTCGGACCCGGCGCGCCCGCCTGGAGAAAGGACGCGCTCGAACTACTTGTGAAGATCGCGGAGAGCAAGACGCCCGGTCTGAGCGTCGCGGCGGCGGTCGCCGTCTACCGCATCGCGCCCACGCCGCAAGCGGCCCGCGTAATCACGGATTACCTGGAAGATAAGGAACTGCGTCTCGAAGCGGCCGAGGCGCTCAAGGAACTGCGGCCCGCGGACCAGGCGGTCGTCATCGAACTGCTGGCCGCGCTCGACAGCCCCGACGACAACGTGAAGCTCGCGTCGGCGGTCGCGTTGTGGCGCATCGAGAAGCACGCGCAGGCGCTGCCCTCGATCATCAAGCGGCTCCGCTCGGCCGACCCGAAGGTGCGCGCGCTGGCCGCGACCGACATCGGCGGCGAGTTCGGCGCCGACGCGAAGGCCGCCGTGCCCGAACTGGTGAAGCGGCTGTTCGACCCGTTCGCGAGCGTGCGCTCCGCGAGCGCGGAAGCGCTTGGTCGCATCGGGTCGGGCGCGACCGACGCGACCAAGCCGCTGCTCGCGCTGCTCGACGGCGACGAACCCGCGTTCGTGCAGTCGGCCGCGTGCGAGGCGTTGGGCCTCGTCCAACCGGCTGACAAGGACGACGTGGCGGCGGTGCTGAAGAAGAAGCTCGACCACCCCGACGCGCTGGTTCGCGCGCACGCGGCGCTGGCGCTGTTCCTGGTGGGCGGCGACAAGACCGGCGAGCAGGAGGCCGCGACCGGGTTGACGTGGCGGTCGCACCCCGTCCGCGTCACCGCGGCCGAAGCCGCGTGGCGCATGAACAAGAACGGGCGCGCGGTTACGCTGCTCGTGCGCGCTTTGGAGGAATCGAATCTGGAAGGCACGCTGTACGAGAACGAGCGGTACATGGCGGCTCGCACGCTGGGACGCATCGGGGCGGACGCGAAGGACGCCGTGCCCGAACTGCTCAAGCTTATCAACCACCGCGACCACGCGCTCGCGACCGCGGCGCGAACGGCGGTCAAGGCGATCGACCCGGAGGCCGCGAAGAAGGCTGGGGTGAGGTAATGTGGTCCGCCGCTCCGCGGTGGCTCTTCGGTCTTGTGGCACAGACATTCCTGTCTGTGCGGTTGGCCCTTCAAGACGCACAGACAGGAATGTCTGTGCCACAAGACAAAGGCGAAGCCCGGTCACGGAGTGACCGGGCCACAAAAGGCCGTATCATTTCCCCATGAGTACCGAACCCGCACGCCTGCGCGAGTACCTGTCCGTCGCCGTCGACGCCTCCCGTAAGGGCGGTGCGGAACTGGAGCGGTGGCGTTCCAAGTTCTCCGTCCGCGAGAAGAGCCGCGCCGACCTCGTCACCGACGCGGACACCGCCTCGCAGAAGATCATCAAAGACATCCTGCTCGGCGCGTTCCCCGATCACGTCTTCATCGGCGAAGAGGAGTCCGTCGGGAAGTCGCCGGAAGACGTGCGCCCGGCGGCCGACGCGCCGCCCGCGTGGGTGGTCGATCCGCTCGACGGCACCGCGAACTACGTCCACGACGTGCCGGCGTACTGCGTGTCCATCGGGTTGTGGCACGCGGGCAAGGCGATTGTCGGCGTCATCTTCGACCCGCGCCAGAACGAACTCTTCGCCGCGGCGGACGGGCTGGGCGCGACGCTCAACGACAAGCCGATTTTTGTGAGTACGGTGAAGGGCGTGACCGACGGCATGATTAGCACCGGCTTCCCCGCGAACTATCAGAAGCAACTCCGCAACCTCGACGCGTGGCGCAAACTGACCGAACACGCACAGTCGCTGCGGCGCAACGGTTCGACGGCGCTGAGCATGGCCTACGTCGCGTGCGGCCGGTTCGACGGCTACTGGGCCTACGACAACTACCCGTGGGACGTGCTGGCCGGCGCCGCGCTCATCGCGGAAGCCGGCGGCGTGCTGAGTACGACGGACGGGAAGGCGTTCGACCCGTACCGGCCGGACCTCGTCGCGGGCAACCCGGCGGTGCATCCCGAACTGCTGCGCATCCTGATGAGTTAACGCACGATGTCGGCGTTTTGTTGCGAAACGATGCGGCGCCAGGTCGAATGGACGTGCGCCGTTCATCCCGACCGATGGGATTGTCCGGACTGCATCGTGACGCGCTCGCCGCGGACCGGCGCATTTGGCCTCATGATCCACGACGGCGGCACGGCGTCCATCCGAATCCACTTCTGCCCGTGGTGCGGAATCCGGCTGCCGACCGACTCCGACGCCGAGCGTGAGTAGAATAGGCGGGACCGAAAACCGTTCGTCGTTCCGCGTTCCGAACTCCGCATTCCGCACTTCCTATGCTGCTCCTTTCCTGCACGAACGTGTCCCGCGGGTACGACGCGACCCCGCTCTTCGAGGACGTGGAGTTCGAGGTCCACGCCGGCGAGCGGGTCGGGTTCGTCGGCCCCAACGGGGCCGGCAAGACCACGCTACTGCGCATCCTCGCGGGGCTGGACGAACCGGACTCCGGCAAAGTCACGTTGCACGCCGGCGCGCGCCTCGGCATCCTCCAACAGGTCGCCGAGTTCCCGAACGGGCACACACTCTTTGAAGAAGCCAAGTCCGCGTTCGATGAGTTGCTCGCGACGCAGCGCGAGTTCGAGCGTGTCGCGGAGGAGTTAGCCACTTCGACCGACGAAACTCAACACAAGCAACTGAGCGCGACCTTCGACCGGCTCACGGAACTGCTCCGCCACCACGACGCCTTCGAACTCGATCACAAGGTCGAGGGCGTGCTTGCGGGGCTAGGCTTCAAGGCGCGCGACCTCGCGCGCGACGCGAACACCTTCTCCGGCGGACAGCAGCGCCGGCTCTTGCTCGCGAAGGTGCTGCTCGCCGCGCCCGACGTGATGCTCCTCGACGAACCGAGCAACCACCTCGACATCGACACCACGCGCTGGCTCGAAAACTACCTCGCGCAGCAACCCGAAGGGATGCTCGTCGTCAGCCACGACCGCTACTTTCTTGACAAGGTCACGAACAAGACGTTCGAGCTTCACCAGCGCAAGATCACCAGTTACCCCGGCAGTTTCAAGCAGTACGTGCGGCTGCGCGACGAGAAGTACGAGCGCGAGCTGAAGGAGTTCACGACCCAGCAGGAGTACATCGACAAGCAGGAGGAGTTCATCCGCCGGGCGCACTACGGGCAACTCGCGAAACAGGCGCAGTCGCGCGTGAAGGCGCTCGACCGCATGGACCGGCTCGACAAGCCGACGAAGGTGAGCGGGCCGCACATCGCGTTCAGCGAGGTGGCGCGCTCCGGCGACACCGTGTTCCACACCGAAGACTTAACGAAGCGGTACGGCGAGAAGAAGCTGTTCGAGAACTTGAGCTTCGACCTGCCGCGCGGCAAGCGGCTCGGCATCATGGGCGCGAACGGCTGCGGCAAGACCACGCTACTCCGCATCCTGCTCGGCGAAGAGGAAGCCACAAGCGGCCTCGTTCAACGCGGGCACCTCGTGTTCCCCGGCTACCTCGACCAGCACCTCGCGATCCTCGACCCCGAAAAAACCGTGATGCGCGCGGTGTGGCCGGACGACGACCCGCAGCACACCGAACAGAAGATGCGCGACCTGCTCGGCAGTTTCGGGCTGCACGGCGAGATCGTCGAGCACACCATCAAGTCGCTGTCCGGCGGCGAGCGGTCGCGGGCCGCGCTCGCGAAGCTCACCGTCAACGGCGCGAACCTGCTCATCCTCGACGAACCGACCAACCACCTCGACATCTGGGCGTGCGACTCGCTGGAACAAGCCCTCAAGGAGTACGAGGGGACGTGTATCGTGGTGAGCCACGACCGCTACTTCCTGAACCGCGTCGCGGACCTGATGATCGTGTTCGCGGATGGCACGACGGAAGTCGTCTACGGCAACTACGACACCTACGAGCTTCTGCGCAACGCCCGCGAGCAAGCGGACAAGGCGAGCGGGGGGCGTAAGCCCCCCGAGTCCGACAAGGGCAACACTCGCGCCCCAACCACGAGCGACGCGAAGACCGCGAAGGCCAAGCGGAAGTTCCCGTACCGCAAAGTGCCGGACCTGGAGGCGGACATCGCGAACACCGAGAAGAAGATCGCGACCCTGGAGGCGGCTCTTCAGACGGCCGACGTGTACAAGGACGCGACCCGCTTGCGCGACACGATGGCCGACCTGGACAAGTCGAAGGACGCGCTGGCGCGCCTTTACCAACACTGGGAAGAGGCGGTAGAATTGAACGGGTGACACTACGCGCAGGGCTGTTACACTGAAGTCGTCACCGGAGAATCGCAATGGACGACACGGACACGACCCCAAACGCACCGGCCCCCGAAGCGAACGGCCACCTCCCGCTAGCGGGCGGCGAACCGGTCGCAGACCTGAAACGCCGCATCACCGAACTGGAAGTCGCGCTCGCGGCAATGACCCGCCAGCGCGAGGAGACGCGCCGCATGTTCTTCGAACTGTACGACCTCGCGTTCCCCGACGACCGGCCGCCGACGGAAGCGGAACTGCTTGAAGAGCGGAAGACACTTGTGCCCGGCACGATCAGCGATTTCCTCGCCGAGTTCGAGCGCGAGGACGCACAGGGGAAGGGGTAATGACTCGGCGCCAGTTCGCTGTACATCACTCCGGCTTCGCGCGACTCGCTGCTCGCGGCGGTGCGAGCCGCCGCGCTCGACGGACGAAGGGCAGACGCCATCGCGGCGATGCACGTCATGGAGCGTGGCCTGTTGTGGTACCCGGACGGGTTCGGCGAATCTCGTCAGCCGCTCCAATTACTCGGTGAACTTCGCGTCGCGGTCGTCCTTCCGATCGTTGTCTGGTTCGCGGTCGATGTCGTGCGCTGGGAAGTGCAGGTCGGCCGCTATCGGTTCGCATCTCGTCAGCCGCGCGGTTCCACTTGAAAGCGCGCCCGCGTATCGCGTCTAATCGGCGCGCCCGTCAAGGAGGACTCGCCGATGCTCGCCGAAATCTTCCGCCGCTCCGGTCTGTTACCCGCCGAACCAGCCCGCGCGCCCGACCCCGCGTTCGCCGCGCGGCCGCGTCTCATTCTGCTGCGAGACGCACTCGCGCGGGCCGCGAAGCAACTCCGGTCGCGGTGGAACGAGCCGGCGGTATTCTTCTTTGACCCGAAGCGTCAGGCCGAACTCGAAGCCGCTCGCGCCAAGCCGCCCGACCGCTTCGCCGGTCTTGCGGACCTCATAGCCACCGAAATGCCGACCCTGCTCGCACACGTCGAGGTGCGCCGCGTGGCCCGCGCGCTCGACGGCTTTTCGGCCGCGGCAGTCGCGCTGGCGTCCCATTGCCTCGCCGCGAACGACCTCGCGGACCTGCTCACGGTGCCGGACGACGAGGTGTTTCTCGCGCTCACGCCGCACACCCGCACCGGCGTGAGGCTGCACGTCCGCGGCGCCGCCAGCGTCGCGCAACTCCACCGCCTGCTCGCGGAACCTCTCCCCCCGGCCCCCTCTCCTAAGAAGGGAGGGGGAGAAGAGCAGACAGGAAACGCGAGCGCGCCGCGTTCGGGTTTTAGCCCCTCCCTTCTTAGGGGAGGGGTTGGGGAGGGGTTCTGCGCACTTCAACTGTTCGCGCCGGCGGCACTGCTGCCCGACGGCACACTCCCGGCCGGGTTCGCCGGGTGCGGCCGCTGGCTCTGGCCGACGCAACCGCTCGCGATGGTGCCCCGCGTCAACGGCGAGCGCGTCGTGCTGGCCGCCCCAAGCGTCGTGCGCCCGGCGCCCGACGCGGAAGTTCGGTTCCCCACAATGGCGGTCGAATCGGAAGTGATTCAGACGCTCAACCCGTTCCAGGTGGCGGAAGTGTTGTCGCGGTTGGCCGGACGAACGGTGCCGGTCGCGGTGCCGGCCGACGCCCAGACGGTCGCGCGGGCCGCGTGATCTTCTCGGCGAAGCGGCAGGGGACGCCCACGTTCCCAGGAGAAACGCGGTCACACCGGCGGCTCGTCGGTGGCGGTGTCGTCGGTAGTCGGCGGCTTGAGGCCCGGCACGCGCGCGTTCAACTTCTGCTGCCGGTACACGGCCAGGTCGCGTTGCAACTTCGTTTCGTGATCGGCCTTCAATTCCTTGTAGCGCGCCATCCAGTATTTGCGCGTCGCCCAGAAGTCCGCGACCGCGAGGCACGCGGCGACGAACACCAACCCCATCACCCCGATCCAGTAGAAGCCGACCTGCTTCGTGAACTGCCGGTCCGATTCCGCGCGGGGGTCGGGTTCGGCATCGGGGTCGGTCTTGTCGCGTGCCGCGATGGCGTCCATGCGCGCGTCCATGCCGGACAGGTAGTAGATGGCGATCAAGCCGCCGATGAGTACGAGCAACCCGGACGTGAGCGCCCGGCGGCGAGCCTGCCCGCGCCGGTACGCGCGGTCCGCGTCGGCCAGGAACGGCTCGTCGGCCAGCGCGCGCAGCGCCTTGCGCTGGCGCGCCGCCGTCGCCAGCCCGACCAGCACCAGAGCCGCCGCGAGGATTAGACCGCCGACCACGGTGGCACCTGGTTCTTGGTAGGTGCCGCTTGCCGAGCGGCACGACTTCGCAAGTTCTGTCGCGTCGGGATGGTCCGTGTTGCTCACGCGCGGGCCAGCCCGTGCCGCTCGGCTCGCGGCACCTACTTCAACTCGAAGCACATCAGTTCCTTCTCGTCGCGCAGGTACAACCTGCCGTCCACGAGGGCCGGGTGCGCCCACGTGTTGCCGCACACCTTGCTCTTGGCGAGCGGCTTGAACTCCTTCGCGTTCGCCTCGAACAGCGTGAGGTTGCCGGTGTCGTCGAGCATCACGAGTTTCTCCTTGCCCGCCGGGCCGCACCGCAGGATCGCGGCGTGGTACTTGCCCACGTCCTTCTCCTCCCACACCATCTTGCCGGTCTTCAGTTCGACGCACCGCAAGTTGATGCTCGCGCTCGTCAGCGACGCCTTGCCGTTCACCATGTACAAGTATTCGCCGACCACAACGGGCGTCGAGAAGTAGCACGTCAGCGCCTTGTTGTCCCACACCTTCTCGACCTTGTCGCCGGTCACCTTCACCGCGATGCTGCCGGCCGTCACGGAACTCGCGAAGACCATCCCGCCCGCCAGCAGCGGCGTCGTGGACGACTCGTTCAGCTTGTCCTTGAACGGCACCTCCCACACCGGCTTGCCGTCCATCCCGAGGCCGCGCACGTGCGATCCGGTGAGCGCCACGATCTGCCCGTTGATGATCGTGGGCGAAGCGTAGCTCGAAGGGTCGTCGGTGGCCTTCCACGCGGTCTTGCCGGTCTTGGCCTCCAGTGCGACGATCCCCGCGCCCTTCCCGCCGACGAGCGCAACCACCTTGTCGCCCGCCACCAACGGCGACGCGGAGGTGCCGAAGAACAGGTTCTTCGCGCCGAAGTCTTTGAGCGCGTCTACCTTCCAATCGACCTCGCCGGTCTTGGCGTCCCAGCACGCGAGGAACCCGGTGCCGCCGTAGGTGAAGACCTTCCCGCCAGCCACCGAAGGCGTGCCGCGCGGCCCGTTGCCGAACAGCGGTTTGAACTCCGGGCGGTCGTAGCTCTTCTCCCACTTCAACTCGCCGGTCTTGGCGTCGAACGCGGCGAGCGCGTCGGCGTTCTTCCCCTTCGGCTGGTAGAACGCGTACACGACGCCGTCCGCGATGACGGGCGAACTGTGCGACTCGCCCACCGGCTTGGTCCAGACCGGCTTGAGGTCGCCCTTCCACGCGGCGACGGGTTCGGCCGTGCTGTTATCGTGGTTCGGCCCCAGGAACTGCGGCCAGTCGGCGGCGTTCAGTGAGAGAGTGAGCGCGAGTGTAAGGAGAGTAGCGGCAGCGAAGCGGGACATGCGAACCTCCTGGCGAGCCGGGCGGCGTCAGCCCCCGGAGTGAGTAACGACGGGCAGCGGCACCCGTGTCGCGGGCGGTGTCATGCTATCGCCTGCCCGATTGTTTGGCCCCGCTTCGCGCGGTTCGTTCAGGAAGTGGTGAAGCGGCGCGTAGTGCCAGCCGGTGCCGTACGCGTCCGCGATCTGCTTCAGTTGCGCGATCGCGTCTTCCGTGATCTCGGCCATGCGCGCCTGATAACTCTCATCGCAGAAGTAGATGCGGCACCCCAGCGGGCGCGCGTCGCGTGCGGTGCAGAGGCCGCCAATCTGGAAGGGGCAGCCGTCGCGTGAAACGGGCTGTTCGTAAGCGGGCGCGTGTTCGAGCAGAATCTTAGCTTCGAACGCGCTGATGAAGAGCGTGTGTCCGTACTCGGTGAACCGGCAGCAGCGGCCGGAGGCGTCGCAGCGCGGCCCAACGGCGCCCACGGCCGCGTCCGCGACCGCGTACACCGCGAGCACTTCCTTCCGCATGTTGTCAGTCATGGAGGACCAAGAAGAAGAGCCGCGGACGACGCAGGGGGGCGCAGATAAAACAGAAGGCGAAACCAGTTCTTGAAAACACTCTTCGCCTTCTGTTTTATCTGCGTCCCCCCGCGTCATCCGCGGCTCTTGTCTGCCTTTCACATCCGAATCACCTTGAGCCGGCGGGAGATTTCCTCGACTGGGATGACCTCGCCTTTGCCGCAACCGGGGCACGCTTCGCTGGTGTGCTTCCAGTCGCCGGGGGTCGCGACGTTGCTGTCCCAGAACGGCCACGTGCGGCACTGCGCCGGGCGCACCTTGTACACCGTGCAGCCCTTCGCGCGGTCGTAGAAGACGCAGTCGCCGTTGCCCTTCTCGCGGAGCGTGACGCGCCCGCGCGCCTTGCGCGTGTGCAGGTCGCGCACCTCGTCGAGCGGTTGGCCGAGGAACGCGGCGAGCGCTTCGAGTTCCTCGTCGGTGACCCACACAAACCCCGGCGTGCCGGTGCAGCAGTCGCCGCACTGCGTACACTCGAACGCGAGTCCGTCCGCGTACCACGGTTCGTTGGCCTGCTTCTCGTCGCTCACGGTTGCGCTGCTCCGGTATCGGTGCTCATGATGATACCGCGTTCGCGGGCAGTCACCAATACAACGCGAACCGGCCGCCCGAAGGCGGCCGGTTCAGTTTCGCTTCGCGCTGTCTGCGCTAGTGGCAGCAGCCGTCGTTGTGTTCTTCCAGCACCACGGGCGGTTGCACGCGGACGCGGTTGCGTTCCAGGCGCGGACCGATCGCGCCGAGTTGCTCCTGAAGCGTGTCGCGCAGGGTGTCGTAGTCGCGGAAGTCGTGGTCGTTGAACAGCGTGTAGCCGGTCCACATCAGGTTCGCGCACACCCGCGGCGGCACGCGCCCGGTCGCGGCGCCCAGACCCGGAATCGCCACCGACAGGATGCTGTCGGGGATGCGCGCGTTCTGCTGGTGGATCGCCTGGAACGCCGCGGCGCACGCCAGCGCCACGTTGAACGTGTTACTCACGTTCTCCGCCGAGTTCACCATCGTCGGCGTCGAGATGAGGTACTTCGGGAGTTCCGCGTCGGTCGTCACGCAGGTCGCGGCGCCGATCGGCATCGACCCGTTAAAGCGCTCGCCGATTTCGGCCTGCACGCGGCGCTCGATCCGGGAGCCGAGGAACCGCTTGACGACGGCGTCCAGTCCACCGTCCATGCGCCCGCGGGAGTTGGTCGGCGTGACCCAGGCATCGACCGGTTGCGAGAGCATCGAGCCGTGCGTGATCTCGACTTCCGGCGTGTCCGCGAACGCCGCCAGCCACGCCTGAACGACCGCCGAGTTCACGTCCACCAGAACGACGTTCAGCACGGGCTTCATGAACTTCACCGACATGAGCATTCTCCGGTTTGGGACGGGCTGACGGGTTAGTGAGGTGGGTATACCGCGCCGCGTGCGGACACCGGATGTCGGTTGGGTGAAAATTCCCGCGCCCGTTTTCAGCCTTCTCCGAGGGCTGGAAATAGGCGAGTGGGTGTCCCGTTCCGACATCGCGTTTCGAGGCTCCGCGCGGCACAATGGGCGTGTCAAAGTGAGACAAGAAGATTAGCCACGAAAAAGCACAAAGGGCACAAAAAGAAGAGAAGAGAGCCGCACGATAAACGCAGAAGAAAGACACGATCAGAGAAGAGAAAGAGTGTTTTCAAACACGGCCTTCTGTTTTCTCT